>DATDFT010000126.1:0-5737 GCA_036522475.1 Pyrinomonadaceae bacterium
GCGACGTGTTGCACGCCCGGCAGCGCGCGCAAGCCGCCTTCCAACTGGTTGAGGAAAGCGACGCGTTGCTTGTCATCGGCGTACTTGTCCCCACGAAGAGTCATCTGCGCGGTCAGTAAACCATCAACGCGCCAACCCGGATCCGCGTTGATGAACCGATGCAACCCAGTCAGAAACAGTCCGGCCGCCGCGAGCAGTACCATCGCAAACGCAACTTCACCGATGACCAGCAGGTTTCGCAAACGGTGTTGAGACTTGCCGGCCGTCGATCCGCGCGAGTTTTCTCGTAACGCGAGATTTATGTCGGCGCGCGATGCAATCCACGCCGGCACTGTCCCGAAAAGAATGCCGGTCACTACCGAACACAACAGCGCGAACCCGAACACTTTGAAATCGAGTCGCACCGCCGCGCCTGGCAGATCGGCAAACAGACGATTACTGATAAACCGTACCGCGAAGAGTGCGATACCGAAACTGATCACTCCACCGATGAGCGCGACGACGATGCTCTCGGTCAACGAATGTCGTAACAGACGGAAACGCGCCGCGCCGAGCGCCGCTCGAAGGGCGAGTTCGCGCGAGCGCGCCGCGGTGCGAACGAGTTGCAAGTTAGCGAGATTAGCGCAGGCGATCAGCAACACGAAACCAGCGAGACCAAACGTGAACCACATCACGGTCCTGCTGATATCGTCAGACGTCGATCGTGCCAAGGGCTCGAGTCGCACGCTCTCGCCCTGGTTTGAGGAGTTCTTTTTACCGAGATTCGCGGCGAGCGTGACCATACTCTGGTCGGCTTGTTGAATCGTCACACCGGGTTTAAGGCGGCCAAACTCAGACAGATAGTTAGTATCGCGGTTCGCCTTCTCTTTCTGAGTAAACGCGAGCGGCTGCCAGAGATCTATCGGTCCCCAGAGAATCGGATGATCGAATCCCGGCGGCATCACGCCGACGATCTCGACGGTCTTGCCGTCGAGTTGGATCTTGCGTCCGATGATATTTGGATCGCTGCCGAATCGGCGCGTCCACAAACGATCGGTCAAAACAATGACGTTGTCAGCGCCCGGTTCAAACTCTTCCGGTTTGAACACCCGACCCAACTGCGGCGCAACGCCGAGTATCGGAAAGAAATCGGCGGTTGCGGCCAGCCCGAGCAGACGTTCCGCGGTTTGTCCCTGCTCGGTCAGGTTACGACCCGCGTAGGTATATGCCGCCATCTTTTCGAAGACAGTGTTCTGATCGTGCTGATCGAAGAAGTTGCCATTTGAATGCGGCCAGCTTTGCGAGTGTGGCGAGGTGCGAAAAACTCGCACCAGACGCGCCGAATCAGGATAAGGTAGCGAACGAAAGAGAAATGTATTCAGCACGCTGAACATCGCCGTGTTGACGCCGATGCCGAGCGCGATCGTGAGCACTGCGACCACAGTAAACCCTTTGTCTTTCAACAGCAGGCGGAGGCTATAGCGCACGTCCTGAGATACGCTCGTCATACTTGTTCTCCTTCAAGTGAAGCAGGCCGGTGTGGAATTCGCTTAAATTTTGGAAGTAACGCTCACTTATTAGAACACCTTGCGAGCGCCACTTGTGACAGGTTTCTCCATGGCCGCAAGGAATGCTAACTTGGTTCGTACCCATGCACAATCACGACATTAAGACTCTCATTTTCGACTGGGACGGTACACTCGTCGACTCAGCGAAGCCCGGGCTGGCCGCCTTTGAAAAGACGTTCGCCGAACTCGGTGTGCCCTTTGTCCATGAGGTTTATGAAGCGACGTATTCGCCAAACTGGTACACGACTTACGAGGCGCTCGGGCTGCCGAAGGAGCGGTGGGAGACGGCTGATGACTTGTGGATTCATCACTACGGTGATGAATGTGCGCCGTTGATTGAAGGCGTCGGTGAAACGTTGCTGACCTTGCGCAGTAAGGGCTACGAGCTTGCGGTCGTCAGCAGCGGTAGTCGCGTTCGCGTCTTTCGCGAAATCGATCAATCAGTGCTGCGAGATGCGTTTTCGGTAATCATGTGTAAGGACGACGTCATCGAGAAGAAGCCGCATCCGGAAGGGTTGTTGCTGGCGATGGAGCGTATGAACGCGCAGCCAAGACACTGCGCTTACGTCGGCGACGCACCGGAAGACATTGAGATGGGCCGTCGTGGAAACGTGATCACCATTGGTGTGCGCAGCGCTTATCCCAGCAGCGGACGGGTTGCGAGCGCTAAACCCGACCTGTACCTGGAGCGAATGGCGGAGATAATGAATTATTTCTAGCAGCCAGCGCGGAAAAAGTTGACCCAAAACGCCCGGCTGGCGGTGTTTCTTCAACAGGCAAGGGAAAAACCTTGTAACGAAGGGTTAAGAAAAGTGGAACTCGAACGTTAACAGGGTGGAATTGAATGTAGTTGCGCTACACGCGGCTACGAACGAATTCAGAACTGGGGCCATCATGTTGAAAGTACACACCAAGAAAACGGGCGTCTTTAACGTTCTTTGTTTGGAAGGTCAGATTGTTACTGGTAATACTGACGTTCTGCGCGGCACGGTGCAGTCAACCGCGGATGCCACTGACATCATTCTCGATTTAGCCAACGTCAGCATCGTCGATGCCCACGGTCTCGGCGTCCTATTACAACTGCGCGAACAAACGATGTCCAAGGGAGGTCACTTCAAATTGATGAATGTGAGCCTGCGCTTGTACCGCGTTTTTGAGATCACCCGACTGAATACTGTTTTCGAGATCAACTCCCCGGTCGAGCTCTGGCCCCGATTCGAATATGCGCAACGCGTACTCGCGGCTGCGTAATGAACCGAGACCGAGCCGACACTGATTCCCACAAACAACGTTACTGCTTCTTAGCTTCAGTCTGTTTCAGCTTCGCGTGAACGCGTTCGTAGTTCGCCTTGTAGACTGGCGTATTCGGATCTTTGTTCTGCTGACCGAGAGTCTGCGCTTTGTCGTAGAGGGGTTCCGCGAGATCGTTATGTCCACCTCGTTCGTACGCTTCCGCCAGACTGTCGTAAACATTCGCTGAGTTCGGATAGCGCTCGACGTTCGTTTTGAAAGTTGCGATCGCGTCGTCCGGTTTGCCTTCGAACAGATACTGGTAACCAATTCGATTGATAACGTTCTCCGGCGCTGGAATCTGGTAACCAAATTTTTCACTCAGTTTTTTGTAATGCTCATCAGCACCCTTGAGACCGCCGCTGATCGCGCCGCTCTTCGGATCACTTGGGACCTGCCAGCCCTCGAATACCTTTCGCAATCCGAAATAGTGACTGCGAAGCACGACTGACCCATGGTCCTCATCGGCCATGCGCTCGGCTTGCCAGTCGAAATCCTTGATGTTCGACTTCGCCAGCGCCTCTTTGAAACTGTCGAAGCATTCGCCGATCGCGCCGGGTTCATTGCCGATGGAAGTAAACAGCGTCACTTTCATTTCCTTCTGGTTTTTCAGGAAAGTCTCGACGCGTTTCAGCGCCTCGTTGTTCTCCCATTGCAGTGATGGACTAACCGCGATGTAAGCGTCGAACAGTCCCGGCTTGGTCATCATCGCGTGGATCGCGAATAGTCCACCGAGCGAGTGTCCCGCGAAGATGCGATACGGCTGGACGCGATAGTCCTTCTCGATTTCGGGAATAAGCTCTGTCTCGAAGAACTTCAGAAAATTATCGGCGCCGCCGCTGGTTGGAAATTGCAACTCGCCGTTCGGGGTTTTGTTGGTAGACTTCACCGGCGTTAGATCGCGCGTGCGATCGGTGTTGGTTACGCCGACAACGATCAGATCAGAGATGCGACCGTTCTGAGTAAGAAATTCAATCGTACTCGCGGTGTGAATCATGTGAGCATCGCCATCCGTCATGTAAAGCACGGGATAGCGGACGTTGTTGGTTTCGTAGCCAACGGGCGTACGCACCAGAATGATTCTCTCTTCGCCGAGGACAGACGATTTGATGGCGAATTTCTTGATGGTGCCAGTGGCTGGTTGCGCGATTACCGCAGTGGTGATGATTAGGAGCAGAGCTAAGCCGGACAGTAGACGGGACATAGAATCACCTCCAGAAAAGTGAATGGACTCAACAGACTGTGGCAACGCAATCGGGGAGGCGCTGATATTACTCTATACGACCAACCTTGGGAAACGGAATTGATTGGTGGCGTCGAAGAGACGTCGATCATGATTGTCGCCTACGATGGGAATTGGCTGCGGAAGTTTGAGACTCACGAAGTTTAAGGCGCACGCGAAGATCATTTGCGACGCGCTCGACGCTGCGATTCCTGCGGTTCGCATCGCCAACGCTTTCAGCGTTTCACTTAGCTTCGTTTTGTAAGTCCCATCTATGAAGCGGTCCTCCGATGTCAAGAGATTTTTAGGCACACTTTGACCGCGACGCCGCAAGCGTCCTGCGTTTGCTGTGTTGGTGTATTTGCTCTTTGACATGAGACTGCTTAGTTTCAGTTACCGCCGGTTTGCGGTCCTCAAAAGAGCACTGACTTAAAGCCACGCTCAATCATCTATGCGGTTAGCTTCCATGAGGTTTGCTCCGCACTTTCTGTCCGTTCAAGGAGCAGAAAGGCCGGCCGCCCAATCAAGGTTTCGGGCATTAAAGCCCAGGGACTTATCGGGCAGACCGAGCTGCGACGGCACGCCGTTGGAACTCCGCATAATCGATCTCATCACGCAACATGATGTATGCGCGAATGAGTAGTTTTCTGCTCACCGCCACCTTCGCTTTCGGACGTCCGTGCCGTTCTGCCAGGCGCTGATAGAAGCGGCGCAGTTCAGCATCCTTGCGAATCGCCGCGTGGGACGCTTCGACCAGCAGGAACCGCAGCACCCGCGAGCCACCTTTGCTGATCCCGAGAAAGCGCTGGCGTTCGGCTGAAGAACGTTCCACCGGATCGAGGCCCGCATACGCAGTCACTTTCCGGGTATTGGCAAAGCGACTTACTGGCTCGAGTGAATGCACCACACAAAGGGCGGTCAAGAGACCCACACCTGGATGCGTGCGCAAACGACTGATGCGCCGATCAGCCTGGCTTTGTTGCTTCAGCCAGAGCATCGTTTCCAGCAGTCGTTGATTGAGCGGCGCGAGCAGTTGCAGCCATTGTTCTCGTTGCCATTGCATGGCTGGCGACATGCTGGTGGTCTGCAACTGTTGTAGTCCGGCTTTGCTAAACAAGTGCGGCCCTTTGGCCAGCCCAGACTGCAAGGCGAGCGCCTGCAAGCTGTTCTTGCCAATGGTGCGCATCTTGATCAGCTTTTGCCGGTGACGCAGCATCCGTAACACTTCACGGCTCTGCGGTGGTGGCAGATAGAGACGAGGAAACTCATCGTGCAGCATTAAGTCCAGAATCAGTTCCGCGTCGCGCCGATCGTTCTTGTGGCGCCAGCGGGCACGCCGCCGAATCTCGCTGGCGTGGCCCAACCAGACTTCACAGCCGAGTTCTTCCAGCAAGCGTTCGAACCAGGGACTGTAACCACTGGCTTCCAGTCCCACGATCACCTGCCCGCTGAACTGCGCGTAGAACGCACGCACCGCTGCTTTGTCCTGGTGTTTTAGCTGGTGGAGCAGAAGTTCTCCCCCGTTAGTTGTCAAATAACAGATTGTTTGTTGTCGTGCATGAAAGTCAACGCCGATATATATTTTCTGCACAGCGCCTCCTTTCAGTCTCATGCTCGAGCTGTCGTGAGAGTTTACTCTCACGCGGAGGCGCTGCTCCATAACATCAAGGTTGTCGCG
>DATDFT010000127.1:0-4917 GCA_036522475.1 Pyrinomonadaceae bacterium
CGGCTGGTCCATGCGCACGACGTAACTGCCGGCAGGGAAGGTGCGCTCGTCCGCTTTCGGCGTGGGCGACGCCGACGGCGCCGGTGACGACGAAGGCCCAGCCGCCGCCCGGCCGGCGCCCGTGGCGGTTTTCTTCTTGACGGCAACAGTGAACGGCGCGGTCGAGCGACTGATCTCGACGCCTTGCGCTTGCAACGTGCGCAGCAGCTCCGCCTGGTTGCCGGGTCTGACTTCATCGCCCGGAAGAACGTAGGCCGCCGGACCCTCATTCTTCGGTTTGTCGATCGAGCGTTTGCTCTTTAAATAAAAATTTTTGAGAAACAGTTTGCTGTTATTTCCGAAATAGTAGAGGGACGTCAGCAGCGCGGTTTGCTCGTAGTTGTTGTTGTTGCGCTGCGACCACCTGGCTTTCGGCAAAGGCGGATTCTGACGATACCATGTGCGGTTATACTCGCTCGGCGACAAGGTTCGCTCGAGCGTGTCAGCGCCGCCGTTACCAAATGTCTCGTAAAGGCGACTGATGCCGTTGTGAGTCGCGGCAAGGAACATCAGGTAACCGGGCGACCAGGTGTCGAAGTTGCCGTGCGCGAATACGCCGGGCATGCCAAACTTCGTCATCTCTGATACGTTGTTCCAGCCGATCATCTGCCACTCGTCCGTGAGAATCGGATCGACCCATGCGTTGTATGGACCATCGCCGATCGTGTTGTCGTAAAGATACGGAACCGATTCGTGCAGGTCGTGCAGCACCTGCGGTTTCCATTGCAGGTACGTGTTGAGCACGTTGCGCGTGAGTTTTAATGACAGGCCGATGGCGTCGCGATTGTTGTCGTGAGCAACGTAGTGACCCCAGTAGATCAACTGCGGCCAGTTCTCGTTTGGATGAGCGAGGTGCCAGTTGTAAACGTCGACCATGCGATTCCGGCCGTCAACTTCCACGACTGGAGTGATGAGCGTGACGACATTATCGCGAATGAATTTGATGTACGGGCTGTTGTCAACAACGAGCCTGTAAGCGAGCTCCATTAACGCGGTCGGCGCGCCGGTCTCGGTTGAATGGATCGTGCCGGTGATGTAATAAATTGGGAACGAAGCAGCCACGAGGCGATCGGCCTCCGCTTCGTCCATGTTGATGGTTCGCGGATCGGCGAGCTTCGCGAGACGCGCACGATTCTCATCGAGTTTTGAAATCAGTTGCTCGGAAGCGACGGCAACAGCAATCATCTCGCGCCCTTCTTCGGTCGTGCCAATCGTAAAAACCTTCACGCGCGGACTCGCACGCTCCAGCATCCGCATGTACTTGTAAACGTCCTCGGCATAAGGCAACTTTCCCGGAGCGCCCGCGACGTCGCCCAGCACGGCTTTGGGCGTGGGCACGTCGGATGAAGCCGGCAGGTAGTCGGTCAGAGGCGAATTGAAGTATGGAGCGGTTGTATACTCACGAATCTTGTTGGTGTACTCCTGATCGATCGGCTGGTTAGGATCGCGGCCCGGCTTGATCTGGGCGCTAACGATTGTTCCGAAGGTTGAAAGACAGAGAACGAACAGAAATAGCGACCGAAGAGGGCGCGCAAGGGTCATATATTTTTTCCTCAACAGGCTTTTAACACAGATTGCAGCGATTATAATCTGTGGAAACGCATGTCAAATCAAATGAAAAAAGTGAAAGCTGCCGGTGGAGTGCCCGCGATAGTTGCCACTGTCAAAGCGATTTCAGAGGAGACGGGTTTAGTTCGCGGCGTGCGCACGCTTTTGAAAGTTAATCAATCAGGCGGCATCGATTGCCCCGGTTGTGCGTGGCCCGAACCGGATAAACATCGATCACATTTTGAGTTTTGCGAGAACGGCGCCAAGCACGTTGCTGACGAAGCGACTACCAAACGCGTCGCGCCCGAGTTTTTCAAGAAGTGGAGTGTTGAGGAGCTCGCGCAGCAATCGGATCAATGGTTGAACTCGCAGGGACGACTCACGCATCCGATGTTGCTGCATCGCGATGCGACTCACTACGAACCGGTGAGTTGGGACAACGCGTTCGAGCTGCTCGCCGCTGAGCTCAACTCGCTCAACTACCCGGATCAGGCGGTCTTTTACACTTCCGGCCGCACCAGCAACGAAGCGGCTTTTCTGTATCAACTCTTCGTACGCCAGTTTGGCACGAACAATCTGCCTGATTGTTCGAACATGTGTCACGAGTCGAGCGGCACGGCGTTGGGCGAAACGATCGGCGTCGGCAAGGGGACCGTAACCCTCGAAGACTTCGATAAAGCTGATGCAATCTTTGTCATCGGTCAGAATCCGGGAACGAATCATCCGCGCATGCTAACGTCGCTCGAGCGTGCGAAACGAAGAGGCTGCAAGCTGGTCCATATCAATCCGCTGCCGGAAGTTGGCATGACGCGCTTCAAACATCCGCAGCACGTGCTCGAACTACTTGGCTCGGGAACGCAGCTCGCCGATCTGTTTCTGCAAGTGCGTATCAACGGCGATGTTGCGCTGTTGAAAGGGTTCTCGAAAGCAGTGCTCGCACGCGGCGACGGTGCGATCGATCGCGAGTTCATTGACAAGTACACAATCGGATTCGATGACTTTGCGTCGGCGCTGCAAAATGTTTCGTGGGCCGAGATCGTCGAACAGAGCGGAGTATCCCGGGATCAGATCGAAGCGGCAGCGCAGATCTTCGTTGAATCGGAGCGTACGATCTTTTGTTGGGCCATGGGGCTCACGCAACATAAGAACGCGGTCGCAAACATTCAGGAGATCGTAAACCTGATGCTTTTGCACGGGCAGGTCGGAAAGCCTGGCGGGGGTTTTTGTCCGGTGCGGGGTCATAGCAATGTGCAGGGTGATCGCACGGTCGGAATTTGGGAGCGTCCGACCGAACTGTTTCTCGATCGGTTGGGGGAGACGTTTGATTTTGAGCCGCCGCGAAATCACGGATTCGACACAGTTCGAGCCATTCAAGCAATGCACGACCGCCAGGTTAAAGTCTTCTTCGCACTTGGCGGTAACTTCCTTTCTGCCACACCCGACACGGAGTTTACTGCCGACGCGCTTCGTCGCTGTCGCTTGACTGCACATGTGTCAACGAAATTAAACCGATCTCATTTGGTAACGGGCGATCGAGCGCTTATTCTTCCTTGCCTGGGCCGCACGGAAATAGACACGCAGTCCACTGGTCCACAGTTTGTCACTGTGGAAAATTCAATGGGAGTAGTGCAAGCTTCGCGCGGTTCGCTTCAGCCTGCATCAGACGAGCTTCTGAGCGAGCCGCAAATCGTGGCGCGACTCGCGCGTGCGACGCTCGAGCATCGCACCACCGTAAACTGGGAACAGCTTGCAGGCAACTACGCTGAGATTCGCAACGCGATTGAACGCGTGGTCTCGGGTTTCCAGGATTACAACGCACGTGTGGGTGAGCCGGGTGGGTTTTATCTGCCGAACGCCGCACGCGAACGCGTATTTAAGACGAAGAGTGGCAAGGCGCACTTTACCGTGCACGAGTTACCTCGTATCGATCTTGGGCCGGATCAGTTTTTGATGATGACGATTCGCAGTCACGATCAGTTTAATACGTCGGTCTACACTCTCAACGATCGTTATCGCGGCATCAGTGATGGACGTCTCGTCGTGTTTCTCAACGGGGCTGACATCACTGCCGCGGGCTTGACGCCTGGACAAGTCGTGGACCTGGTCAGTCATTTCGAAGGTGAGGAGCGACTCGCGCGCGGATTCACGGTTGTGCCCTACGATATCCCTCGTCGTTGTGCCGCGACGTATTTTCCGGAAGCGAATGTTTTGGTGCCGGTACGCAGCGTCGCCGAGAAGAGTAATACCCCGGCGTCGAAATCGGTGGTGATTAGCATCCGGCCTGTAACGGAGGAATCAAAACAAACATGACAACCCTGGTAGCTAAGAAAAAAACCCCCAAGAAGGGAACTGCCGCGAAGAAGAAAGCCCTCAAAAAGAGCGCCCACAAGCGACGCGACGGTGCGCCGAAGTCGGCGAAGAGCAAGTTGTACGCGAGCCTTGTCGTCCAACTGCTGAGCCTGCTCAAGGGCGAGCACGACTTCATCGCCAACGCAGCAAACTTCAGCGCGCTGCTGTTCAATTCGTTGCCGAATGTGAACTGGGCCGGGTTCTATTTTCTGCACGGCGAGGAGCTGGTGCTTGGTCCATTTCAGGGAAATCCTGCATGCGTTCGCATTCCGATGGGCCAGGGCGTGTGCGGAATGGCGGCGCAGCAGTGTGAGACGATCATCGTGCCGAACGTACATGAGTTTCCGGGACACATCGCGTGCGATGTCGCTTCAAATTCCGAGATCGTGGTGCCGTTGTTTGACGGCGAGCGATTGCTCGGCGTGCTCGATCTCGATAGTACGCTCATCGGCAGATTCGACGACCAGGATGCGGAAGGGTTGAATGAACTGGCCACGGTGTTTGTGGCGCATGAAGAGGGGCTGGGACTTTAGCCACAAAAAGGCACATAAGACACAAAACAATGATGGGATCCTGTCAATCATGAAAATCCTGTAAATCCTGTCTATATGACACCACCGCATCCACGATGCTGGCGCGCACTAACGTTACTCGCCACCGCGGAACTGCTCGGCATGGCGCTCTGGTTCAGTGGCTCAGCCGTCGTTCCGGCACTCTCTCTCGAATGGCATCTCTCACCTTCACAAATTAGCTGGGTCTCGAACGCGGTCCAACTGGGCTTCGTTGCCGGTACATTATTTAGCGCAACCCTAAACCTGCCGGACATCATCAGCACCAGGCATCTCTTCGCGGTCTCCGCATTTCTCGGCGCGGCGGTTAACGGTGTCTTCGGTCTTTACGTTCACGATCCAACTACAGCCATTGGACTGCGGTTTGTAACCGGCGTCTGTCTGGCCGGAGTGTATCCGCCCGGAATGAAGA
>DATDFT010000128.1:0-16988 GCA_036522475.1 Pyrinomonadaceae bacterium
GGCACCGCTAACTACAACAACATCGCCGCCACCACCATCACTGACAAGATCAACAAGGCGCCATTGAGCATAACGGCCGACGCAGATGTGAACACGGCGGCAGTCGATGGCTTCAGCAAGACCTATGACGGCCAGGTTTACTCGGGCTTCACAGTGCGTTACAGCGGCTTCGTCAACAGCGAGACGCCTGCAGCGCTGAGCGGTACACTGAGCTTCAGCGGCACCGGTACCACGGCGACTGCACCCGGTGGCCCCTATCCAGTGACGCCCGGCGGCCTGACATCAGGCAACTATTACATCAATTTCGTGTCGGGTACCCTGACCATCAACAACGTCGCGCCGTCTAATGTGACATCGAATGCTCCGGTCATTAACGAGAATGGCACGGCAAACCTGAGCGGGTCTTTTTCGGATCCCGATCCTGGTCAGGCACATACAGTGTCCATCAACTGGGGCGACGGATCACCAACGACAGTGCTACCAACTCTTGCCATAGGTGTGACAACCTTCTCGGCGTCCCACCAATATCTGGATGACAATCCGACTGGAACACCAGTGGACGTGAAGTCGATAACAATCAGCGTCTCAGACGGCGCAACCTCAATATCGGCTCCCACGACCGTAACGGTTAACAACGTGGCGCCAGTCATTGGCACCGTCACTGGACCAACGACGCCCCAACCCGCGGGCAGTTCAATTACTGTGACGACAAACTTCACCGATGTCGGCACAAAGGACACTCACGTTTGCTCGGTCAATTGGGATGACGACACGACTTCGAATGGCATCGTGACAGAAACTAACGGCAGCGGGACGTGTACAGCTACACATACGTACACGACTCCCGGCGTTTACTCTGTGATCGTGACCATCACCGACGATGACACTGGCAGCGCCAGCCGTGGGCTTGACTTGCAGTACGTCGTTATCTTCGATCCCAACTCTGGTTTTGTCACTGGCGGTGGGTGGATCATGTCGCCAGCCGGCGCATGTCAATTAACACCCGGATGTGCAACCGCAACCGGAAGAGCAAACTTCGGTTTCGTCTCGAAGTACCAGAAGGGATCCAATACTCCAGACGGACAAACGGAGTTTCAATTCCAAGCCGGCGACATAAACTTCCATAGCTCCGCCTATGACTACGGCTCACTGGTGGTTTCCGGGTACAAAGCACAGTACAGGGGCACTGGCGACATTAACGGTGTTTCGGGGTACAAGTTTGTTCTCACCGCATACGATGGCGACGTCAACGGCGGAGGAGGAATCGATAAGTTCCGGATCAAGATCACGAAGAACGGAGTTGTCGTTTACGACAATAGGGTGGGGGCCTCCGACGACATCGACCTTGCAAACCCAACCGCGATTAGCGGAGGCAGCATCGTCATTCACAAGTAGTCCACAAAGAGGCACCAAAACAACAAAAGACGCAAAGCAGGACCATCTGCTTTGCGTCTTTTTGCGCCTGTGCGGAGAGTTGTTAAATGAACATACGGACGACGGCCCAGGCGATCAGCAAACTGATAAACCCGCCTGAGAAGGTAAACACGCGCTCGGCCGGTTCGCTCTTGCGGCGCAGGAAAGCGCGCATGATCACCACGCCGCACTTCCAACCATCATGTTGGTAAAGCGGCAGGATGTTACCCGCGGCGAGCAGTAGATTTAACCAGCCGAACGTCGTCCCATAGGTCAAGAGCCCGGCCACGATATTGAAGATGATTCCGCCGAGGTGAACGAGTAACTGGGCCCGCATCGATTTCTCTTTCAACGCCGTGCCATCGAGCATGACGAACGAGCCGACCGGTATCGCGCGCAGGTTGAACCGGATTCCAGCCAGGCGAAAGCCGGCGACTTGTGGTCCCATGCCGAGACCCAATTCAGAGGCGGGGACGTTGCACGAGCGAGCGGCGAGCAGATGGCCCAGCTCGTGGACCATCATAGCAAGGGCGGCGAATGCGATAAGAGAAACAATTAACGACATGACAAGAACCCGCAAACGGGGGTTTCAAGAGTCATGCCGAGTTGTGTAAATCGAGAATGCCGTGGTTTTGCCAGGAAATCGAGACCTGCCGGGTAAATAGTGACGAAATTTGTGATTTACAAAGCGCCAATTTCTGGCGACTTCAGGATCTTCGCAAGGCCCGGCCCGGACGATTACCGGTAACCTTGCCGTCATGCCAAACTTCAATTCCATTCACCAACACATGCTGCACACCTGTGGATATCAGTTGAGGGTCCTGAAAGGTTGCACGATCGAGAATCTTTCTCGGGTCAAACACCACGAGGTCGGCTTTAAAGCCGCTACGAATAAGGCCACGCTCCTTCAGCCTAAAGCGTTGCGCCGGGAGTGAAGTCATCTTTCTGATAGCTTCCGGCAGTGATAACCAATGAAGGTCGCGAACGTAACGACCGAGGACTCGGGGATAAGTACCAGCCCCACGCGGATGGCGACTGCCGATTCCGCCATCACTACTGACCATTACCCACGGCTGCCGGTAAAACGTTCTGATATCGGAATCTTTCATAGAGTGACAAACAACGCCGGCGCCACCATCGCGGACGATCTTCATATAAAGCTCGACGGGGCTGATGCGTTCCTGCCTGCTGATCTCTTCCATATTCCTATACTCGTATTCTGGATGAGCTTGGCAACTGAAAATGGTAATGTTCGCTGGGCCACCAACATCCGCCAGTCCGCGCGCGACGTCCGCTGGATCGTCATGACGGCCACTCGGAATGAGAACTCTAATGGTCGAACTCCAGGCATCGTAAGGGTAACAATCGGCTGTAACATCCTGCCCACGTGCGCGCGCTTTATTGATCAACCCCACGGCATCGTTCGCCCGTCCCCAGACGGCAACACTTCCGAGCTTAATGTGCGAGATCTGCACCGGCAGGTGCCCTTCCCTGCCGATTTGAATTGCCTCCTCTAAAGCTGCAAAGGTCTTATCAGCCTCGTCACGAATGTGGCTGATGTAGATGCCCCCAGAGGCGCTGGCGACGCGGGCCAAAGCGATCAGCTCGTCTGTCGAGGCTGGTTTTCCGGTCTCATATTCGAGACCGCTGGACAGTCCCAACGCGCCGTCGTGCATAGCCTGTTCGACCATCTGCTTCATGCTTTCGATTTCGGCGGGTGTAGCCGAACGATTTGTGTCGTCGCGCATCGCGCGAGCTCGCACTGTAGCGTGTCCCACGAACGTGACCACGTTTACTGCAACCGGAGTTTCATCGAGCCTCGCAAGATACTCGCCCACAGGAAATGGTGAACTACCGTCTTGTCCAATAATGACAGTGGTAATTCCCTGAGAAACCTGCGAAGCGGCGGATGGATCAGCTGTGAAACCGCGGTCGGAATGGTTATGAGCATCAATGAAGCCGGGAACAACGACCATTCCTCGGGCCTCGATCACACGAGCGTCTTTGGGAATCCTGACCTCATTACGTCGACCAACTGCGACGATTGAGTCGCCTCTGATAACGACTGCAGAGTCTTTGATGGGCGCGCGACCTGAACCGTCGATCAGCGTCGCACCGAGGATGACGATAGTTATCAGCTGCAACATGGGCCACAGATTAACACGCAGACGGTGCGGTCCGGACCTTTCGTTTGGGTCGGTGCCGAAGAAAGAGTTCGGCGAGATTTAGGTGTTTAGTGCACAAAAGGCTTTACATAAAGAGTCACGGTCGTTGTGACGCCGCGGCTTCGGCCAAAAGGACTTTTTGTGCAAAGCCCGCACGAAAGACTCTGCACACGTATTTTTTAGGTAAAGCCGCCCAAACTAGTGGTAACCTTCAAAATTCTGAATAAAATTTTCCGAGTTTCGTATATAATTTCGCGCCGAAATCACCCTTCGCCGATTTAACGCAAAACATCGAGGAATCTGTAACTCTTCCACGGCGAAGATTATTGGAACAACATGTGCGTCCCTAACTGCGATCTGACAAGCCGTTAAATTCTTCGGGTCCCAGTTACGCCGTTAGTTCATTTGGGAAACAGACCTGCTCGATCCATCGAGCGGAGTCAGGACCTACCCTTGTTTCGGAGGAACCAATGAAACGATATGCCTATCTCTTGAGAGAACTTTGTTTGCTCAACGGTTTACTCGTCCTCCTCTGTGTTGCGGGTATGACTGCCGTTGGCCAAACCGGTACATCAGCAGTTCGTGGAACCATTGTCGATCCGGCTGGAAAGGTTGTAAGCGGTGCGACAGTGACACTCACGAATACGGAAACAAATACAGCGCGCAACCAGTCAACGGGCGACAGCGGTGTCTATGTGTTTGAGCTAGTGCCGCCAGGCCCCTACCGTGTGGAGGTCGAGGCTCCCAACTTCAAGAAAGCCGTCGTCACCAATGTTCTGGCGCTGGTGGCCAAACCCACCGAAGTAAACATACAACTCGAGATTGGCGCCGTCAGCGAAACAGTAACAGTCGCGGCGGGTGCAAACGAAGTTGCGCTAAACACTCAGGACGCGTCCCTGGGAAATAACTTTGTAACCAAGCAAATCGGACAACTTCCACTCGAGGCGCGCAACGTCGCTGCGCTGTTGACGCTTCAGCCTGGCGTCACCCGTGAAGGGTCAGTAACCGGCTCGCGCGCTGACCAGGCAAACGTCACACTCGATGGCGTTGACATCAACGAACAGCAGTCAAACCAGATCGGCAGCACCAGCAGCAGCGACGCCTCCACACAGACCCCTTCAACTAATACCGTGCTGCGATTGAATGCGGAAGCAATTGCCGAGTTCCGCGTCGTAACCGCGAATCCAAACGCACAATTCGGTCGATCGTCGGGTGCGCAGGTATCGCTGATCACGAAACCCGGCACTAACGACTTCCACGGAGCGCTTTTCTGGTTCCACCGCCCCACGGTACTTGCGGCGAATGATTTCTTTAACAACCGCGCCGGCCGCTATGGACCAAATGATCCGCAGGTCCAGTTGGGTCAGGCGAAGGTTGGGCAAGAAAGGGTTCCGCGTCCCGCGCTAATCCGCAACACTTTCGGCGGCGCTCTTGGCGGTCCAATCGTCCGTGACCGCACGTTCTTTTTCTACAGCTACGAAGGGCGCACCGATCGCAGTCAGCAAACGGTGCTCGAGCGCGTGCCTCTGCCAACTATGGGCCAGGGCCAACTCCGGTTCGCGAACCAGACAGGACCGGGAGGAGTCACGACGTTTAACGCTGCCAACTTCGCAACGGTGTTTCCATCCCTAAACGGTACAAATCCTACGGCGCTCGCAGCGCTCGCGGCTGCCGCTAACAAATATCGTGCAAACGACTTTGGCAATACGGGCGACAGCTTTATCGATACAAACGGGCAATTGGTGCTGCTCAATACGGCTGGTTATCGTTTCAACGCTTACCTGCCGAGCAACTTCAATTCACATTCCTTTCGGTTCGATCACAATCTGACTTCAAAGCAGCAGTTGTTTGCCCGCATCAACGTCAATCATGACATGATCGCCGGCGTGCCTGCTTTTCCAGACACACCGCGGCCGGACACCTGGTCTCATCCGTGGGGCATCGCCGCCGGTGACACCTGGACCATCAGCAACCGGTTTGTAAATAACTTTCGGTACGGGTTAACTCGAGAGGCATTCACTCAACAGGGCGATGCCGCGAAGAATGAGATCTTCTTCCGCTTCGTGTTTTTCCCGGTGCTTGACTCGCGCACTCTGCAACGCGTCACGCCGGTGCATAACTTCACGGATGACTTCTCGTGGGTGAAGGACAACCACACCATTCAGTTTGGCGGAAACTTCCGCATCGTGCGCAATCGTCGCACCAGCTTTGCCGGCGCGTTCGATACCGCCTACTCAAATCCGTCCGGCTACACTTCGGGTTCACTGCTTTCCACACCGATCTCGAATTTCTTCTCCGGCACAGCCAGGCCGAGAGGTGGACAGTCTTCGGTTATTCAGAATGCAGCCTCCGCGTTGCTCGGACGCCTGACAAGTTGGAATGCCAGGCTGACCTATGACAAGGAAGGCAACCTGCTTCCGGCGGGGTCGCCGACAACGCGCGAATTCGCTACTGAGGAGTACGAGTGGTACGGGCAGGACGTCTGGAAGATGAGCCCGAGCCTGACGATCACATACGGTCTGCGTTACAGCCTCAGCCGTCCAATCTACGAGACAAATGGTTACGAAACCAAACCGAATATCCCACTGTCAGACTACCTGAATCGTCGCATCGCGGCCTCGGCGCAGGGTCAGAACTATCACGAGCCGCTGCTGATGGATCTCTCCGGCGCAGCTAACGGTAAATCGTCGATGTATCCGTGGGACAAGAACAACTTCCAGCCGCGCGTCGGAATTGCCTGGTCACCCAACTTCAAGAGTGGTTTCATGCACACGATTTTGGGCGACACCGGCCGCTCAGTCATCCGCGGTGGTTTTGCGATGACGAACGACTTTCTTGGCCAGCAACTCGCCACGCGATTCGATCAGCTGAACTCACTGGGTTTCCTTTCAACGATCAACAGCCCGTTCAGCTTCTGCAACACCACCAGCCATCCGTGTCCGTTGTTCACGGGCTTCGATCAACCAGTACGCAATTTCCCGCTGGTCACGCCGCTCGTGCAAAACACCCTGACGTTCCCGCGGCAGCGGCCAGGCGACATGGCACTGGTAATCGAGACTTCGCTCGACGAAAGGATTAAATCGCCGACCAACTACATGTGGAACCTGACGTTCGAGCGCGAGTTGGGGAAAGGACTTGTCGTCCAGGCTTCGTACATCGGACGTCTCGGGCGCAGCTTGCTTCTGTCACGTGACGTGATGATGCCGAACGACCTGACCGATCCGAAGTCGGGCATGGATTGGTACACAGCGGCAGGGATGATCGAAGATCTCCGTCGCAATCTCGCCCTCCAGGGAATCACCTCGTCGTCTCCGACGGCGACGATCCAGGCGGCGATTGCCAATCTGCAACCGATTCCGTTCTTCGAAAATATGTTCGGATCCATTCCGGGTTTCGCGGCATTCATGGTTGGTTCGAGCCGCGCTAACAATTTCGGAATCAACAACGCAACGCGGGCCGTTTTCGGTGATGCATTCTTCTTCAACGGAAACGACTGGACTACTACGCAAGCCGATATCGATTTCTCACGACTCGACGCAGGCTTGGACGTGTTGTTCTATCAACCGCAGTACGGAGCATTGTCGTCCTTCACAACCGTCGGCAACTCCGAATACCACGGTGGAACAGTCTCAGTCCGGGAACGTCTCGGAGACTCGCTGAGTCTCGATTTCAATTACACGTTCTCGAAATCCATGGACGATGCTTCTGGTTTGCAGACCAGCGGCAGCTACGGCGGTACGTTCATTCTTAACCCGCTTCGCCAGCACGATAGTTGGGCTGTGTCGGACTTCGACGTTCGCCATATCATCAACTTCAACTCTCTCTGGCAACTTCCGATCGGTCGCAATAAGTGGCTATCGTTCGGCAACAACAAGGCGGTCGACGCAATCCTGGGCCACTGGCAGCTTTCGAGTATCATGCGCTGGAATTCCGGTTACCCGATCGGTGCGCCCTTTGACGCAGCCACCTGGGCCACGAACTGGAACGTGCAAAGCTACGGCGTTCGCGTGCGTGATATCCAGGCATGTCCGACGCGCGGTGGTCTCCAGCCGCCCAGGCTCTTCGGCTGTGATCCGGATACAGCCTATCAGAGCTTCCGAAATGCCAAGCCCGGCGAAACAGGCGATCGCAATGCGTTTCGTTTGCCTGGATACTTCGATCTCGACATGGGACTTACCAAAACGTTCACAATGCCTTACAGCGAGAACCACAAGCTGGAACTCCGTTTCGAGGCATTCAATGTAACCAACACACAAAGCATGGGTGGCATACTTGCCACGCGTGATGGCTACGGTTTGGTCGACGTTCCACAAGCATCACCGGCCCCGACGAACTTCTCCAACTTCGTCTCGATTCAGGGAAACCGCCGCGTGATGCAGTTTGGTTTCCGATACTCGTTCTAGCGTATCGGCAATTTCATCGCCGCATCGCGTCGGCGCAATTCAAGCGGGCTGGCGTAACACTTCCAGCCCGCTTCTATTTTAGTTAGAGTGATGCGCGTTCCATCACTACGCAGGTTCGCAAACATGAGTCGCGTGCAAAACTGCCGCGGCACCAGACTCGCGTTGCTTGCCTGTGGTTTCCTGATCATCAACACCTTCCCGGCGCTGGGCCAGGCCGGCGGCCATACCTTGTTTGGAGATTTCAAGGTCGATGAAACGAAGGTAGAAGGTGTTGTTCCACTCAGTTTCGACGTCGTGCTATACACCGAGGGAGGCGTCTTGCTCGGCCGGCAGACGGTAACGAACAACAGCCGTTATCGGTTTCTCAATCTTGCCAACGGCCGTTACGACGTCGTCGTGGAAGTTGAAGCGATGGAGGTTGCGCGTATTCGTGTTTTCGTGCAATCGGCATTCAAGACTGACTTCCGTCAGGACATTCATCTCGAGTGGCGGTCGGCTGAGCTTAATCGCCAGCGGGCAAAACCACAGACAGTCTCGGCAACGGATTTTTACGACCGTGCAGGCGCCAACAAGTCGCGCTTCGAAAGAGCGCAACGACTGCTCGACAACGGCCGGGATCGTGATGCTGCTGCGCTACTCAAACAAATTGTTGATACCGATCCCGCAGATTTCCAGGCGTGGACTGAATTAGGCACAGCCTACCTCATGGGCGGCGACGTGGCTGAGGCCGAGAAAGCGTATCGTCGAGCCATTCAAGAGAGGCCAAGTTTCGCGCTTGCACTTCTAAATCTCGGGCGCGTTCTCAGAACCCAAAAAAGATATGCCGAGTCCGTTGATCCACTCCTCGGCGCAGCTCAAGCGCGTCCGGATTCCGCTGACGCCCATTTCCTTTTGGGCGACACGTACCTGAAACTAAAGCAGGGTTCCAAGGCTGTTCCAGAGCTGAACGAAGCGCTACGGCTTGATCCAAACGGCAAGGCCGAAGCACACCTGCTGCTCGCGGCTCTGTATGACGCGGTCGGTCTGAAAGATCGCGCAGCGGGCGAGTACGAACAATTTCTGACGAAGCGTCCGGATTATCGCGATCGGAAAAAACTGCAGCGTTACATACTCGAGAACAGAAAGCGTAAGGAGGATTAGCATGCGACGATTATTCATGCTCGTGCTGCTCGTGCCGGCATTTTGCTCAGTAGTGTTCGCTCAACTCGGAGCAATCCGGGACCGGGGGCCTCATACGCTGTATGGCGATATTAAAGTAGAGACAGAACCCGGTAGTGAGTCGCAAAAGCCGCTCAGCCTTGAAGTCCAGCTCTACATCATCAACGGAACACTCGTTGGACGCGAGACGGTCTCAGCTAACGGACGTTATCGGTTCATGGATTTAGCGAATGGCGAGTACGACGTGGTAGTCATGTCTGAAAACCTGGAAGTTGCGCGTGTGCGTGTCCGCGTTCAATCTGTTTACAAGACTGATTTCCGGCAGGACATCACGCTTCAGGCGAGAGTGAATCACACCGAAACCAGAGCAGCGACTATCTCCGCAGCGGATGTGTACGAAAGGACAGGAGCGAACAAATCACTTTTTGAAAAAGGTCAGAAGGCCGCTGACGAAAAGAAATACGACGCGGCTGTGGATCTGTTTGATCGACTCGTAGCCGCAGACCCGAAAGATTTTCAGGCCTGGACAGAATTGGGCACTGTCCAACTGATGCGCAACAACATCGATGAAGCTGAAAAAGCGTATCGCCGCGCCATTCAAGAGCACCCAATGTTCACCCTGGCGCTGCTTGATTTAGGCCGGCTGCTTTCGGCGGAGAAGAAATTCGAAGATGCGATTACTCCATTGACGGAAGCAGTCACATCGTCGCCGACGTCGGCAGAAGCTAACTTCCTGCTGGGCGAAGCCTATCTTCAGATCAAGAAAGGATCCAAAGCCGTTCCTTACCTGACTGAGGCGGCAAAACTCGGAAAAGCTGAAGCGCACCTGAGACTCGCAACCCTGTACAACGCGGTCGGGATGAAGGACAAGGCTGCCGAGCAGTACCAGGAGTTTTTGAAGAAACGCCCTGATTACAAAGATCGCAAGACCCTCGAGCAGTACATTTCCGCGAACAAGAAACCCTGACAGTTTCACGCAAGACGCAAAGGAGGACGCAAAGCGACCAAGAAAACACTTGATTCTTCTTTGCGCCTTTGCGTCCCTCTTTGCGCCTTTGCGTGAAACTCTTACTTTTTGCCTAACCCCTCAACCAGCACTTCCGACAATCGCGACATCAGCAGGTACGCGGGGTTATCAACCGACCACATGATCTCGGGCATGTCGTCGCACGAGATCGCCATCGCGATCCTTCCGTTCTTCGTGTAAAGAATCCCAATGGCGCTGCGCAGCCGATCCAGCGCACCATACTTGCTCGCCATCGGCACATTCCAGAGCGAACGTCCAATCGCATTCCGATCCTGTTCGCGCTTCATCAACTCGATCATTTCTTTCGAGACGGCAGGACTCACGATCTCGCCGCGCTCGAGTTTCTCCAGCACGAGCACCATCTCGCGCGGTGTCGCCATACCCAGTCCATACTTCTTATTCTCCGGATCCTTCCCAGCCGCACTCTCGCCGCCGCTCCCAACCTTCCTCATGATCTTGATCTGCTTGAACCCGAGCGACTCCATGCGCGCGTTGACCGCATCAGTCGTCAACACATCGAGCACGAGATTCGTCGCAGTGTTATCACTCACGAGCATCATCAGCGTAACGGCATCTCGCAAGGTCAGCTTGAGCCCGTCGGAGAGCTCGAAAAGAATTCCCGAGCCCGAAACTTTCTTCTCCTTTGTGAGCACGACTTCATCAGTCCACTTAGCCTTACCTTCCGCGACTCGCGCAAACGCCTCGATCATCACTGCGATCTTGATCGTGCTGGCGGTGCGCACTCGCTCATCCGGATTGAGCCCGTACGTCTCACCTGTATCAAGGTTCTTCGCAAACAGACTCACCTTGCCTTTGAACGAAGCGACGAGCGGCTTGACCTGATCGTCGAGAGTTGTTTGCGTCTGTGCTGCTGCTGAAACTGTGAAAAGGAATAGAAGTGGAACGGCTGCGAAAAGTTTATTCATCTTTTAGATGTCCTAAGGCCACCAGCAACTCCGCATTGAGTATCGCCGCACCCGCTGCGCCACGAATCGTGTTGTGACTCAACACCACGAATCGATAGTCAAGCACCGCATCGGGCATTAACCTTCCGATCGTTATCGTCATTCCCTGCCCTGCGTCGCGATCCAGCTTTGGCTGCGGCCGGTCAGGCTCATCACGAATAACGATCGGCGTGCGCGGCGCGGAATACAACCCAAGTTCCTGCGGCAGCGAGCTGAACGACGCCAGCGACTCGCGCAGATCTGACAGCCCCGCTGCGCGCGTGAGCTCTACGCGCACGGCAGCCATATGACCGTCAGCGACATTCACGCGATGACACTGCGCGCTCACCTTCATCGGCGCTGTCTCAATTACGCCGCCCGCGAAGCGACCAAGAATCTTCGTGGTCTCCGTTTCGATCTTCTCTTCTTCGCCCCCGATGTACGGCAGGACGTTGTCGAGCACGTCGAGTGACGCGACGCCGGGATATCCCGCGCCGGAGAGTGCCTGTAAAGTCGTGGCAACTACCGACGAGATCCCAAACGAAGCCTGCAACGGTGCGAGTGCGAGCGCAAGCATAATCGTCGAGCAGTTCGGGTTCGTGACGATGTACCCGCCCGATGAGTACTGCTGGTGCGCGAGTAGTCCGAGGTGCTGATGATTTATTTCGGGAATCAGCAGCGGTACGTCGGCGTCCATGCGATATGCGGACGAGTTGCTGATCACCGGGTAACCGGCGGCGGCAAAGCTCCCTTCAGTCTCGCGCGCGATCTCGCCCGGTAAACTCGAGAACACGAGATCGCAATCAAGCGGCGGCGCCGGTGGTTGCACGATCATGGAGCGAACCCGTGCGGGCATTTCGGTCGTGAGCCGCCACGAACACGCCTCGCCATATGCCTTGCCTTGCGAGCGATCTGAGGCAGCGACCGCCGTCACTTCAAACTGCGGATGATCGGCGAGCAATTGAATAAACCGCTGGCCCACCATCCCCGTTGCGCCAAGTATTCCGACTCTAAATTTATTTCTCATTTGAGTAATACCTTCGAATTGAACAAGTCAGGAAGAGGGGCTTGCCCCGCTGTTCGGAGAGCGGGGCAAGCCGCCCTTCCTGACTTGTTCTATTTTCTGACCTTTAAAGAACTTGGAGGCCATTCTTTATTCGCTGGACTCCCTCGCTCAATGTGTCGTGATCCGCGCAAAACGAAACGCGCAGGAAGCCTTCGCTCTCGCTGCCGAACGCCGCTCCGGGAACTGTAATCACGCGCTCCTCCAGCAACGCCTCCGCGACTTTCATCGATGGTCCATACTCGCTGACATCCAGCATCGTGTAGAACGCACCGTCAGGCGTGACGGCTCGCATTCCCAACTCCGATTCGATCAACGCCAGCAGATGATCGCGCCGCGCACGAAACGTCTCACGAAACTCCACACGCGCTCGTTCCGCTTCGTCACTCCACGCCACCAGCGATGCCTTCTGCGACACTGCCGAAGCGCACGTCGTCACGTACCCGTGCAGCACCAGCGCCGTCTTGACCAACGACTCATCGCCACACAACCAACCGAGTCGCCAGCCCGTCATGCTCATCGACTTCGACAGTCCGCCAATCACGATCGTGCGTTCATAAAACGTCGACAACGATCCCGGGCGCTCCACAGTGTAATAAAGCTCGCGATAGATCTCATCACTTATCAGGTACGCACCGTGATCGCGCAAAGCGTCGCCAATCGCTGCCAGGTCGCTTTGCGACAAAACGCGCCCGGTCGGATTCGACGGACTGATACAAACAACCGCCTTCGTGCGCGGTGTCAGCGCGCGGCGAAAATCTTCAATATCAAACTCAAACCCGCGCTCGCGCGGCAAGCGATAAAACGACGCCGTACCACCTGCCATGCGCACGATCGTCGGATACGCGACGAATCCCGGATTCGGCAGCAGCACCTCGTCGCCTTCGTCAACCAGGGCCAGCAAAGTGAGATACAACGCTTCCTGCGAACCCGCAGTAATAATCACTCGCTCCGGCCGCTGTTCGAGATACGGATACTCAGCCGCAACTTTTTCACGCAGACTCGGCAGCCCTGCGTGAGACGTGTAACCATTCTGCTCTTCGACGATCGCCTTCACCGCAGCCCTGCGAATCACGTCCGGCGTCGGCAGATCCGGTTCACCGAGTCCGAGATTGATACTCCCCGGCTTGGCACGATCGAATACCTGGCGGATAACGCTCTTCTCGATCCCCTGCAACCGTTTCGGTGCCGCAAAGTTATTCAACGCAAATAATCCTCTAATCGCACCGCCGTGTCAGTCTTTTCGTCGCGATATTTCACGATGATTGCGGCGTAGAGCGAGAGACCCCACTCGCGCCCGCGCTCAGTCGTCACCGCACGTGACCCGGGAACGACGACGGCGCCGGCGGGAATCTCGAGTGGTCCATCGCTCGTCCTTTGATAGATCTGACCGCGCACGAGATCGTAAACGGGAGTCGAGCCCGTCAGAATCGTGCCCGACGCAAGCACCGCACGCTCGCGCACGATCGTGCCTTCGTAAACGCCGCAATTGCCGCCGACGAGAACGTCATCCTCGACGATCACCGGCACCGCGCCGACGGGTTCGAGCACGCCGCCAATCTGCGCAGCCGCGGAGAGGTGAACGCGTTTGCCAATCTGTGCACACGAACCAACGAGCGCGTGGCTGTCAATCATCGTTCCCGCGTCGACGTACGCGCCGGCGTTCACAAACATCGGCGGCATGCAAACAACACCGGGCGCGATGTAAGCGCCGTCTCTGATCGTCGAGCCGCCGGGAACGATGCGAACGTTCTCGTCGATCGTTGTGGGCCGGACCGGATACGTGTCCTTGTCGAAGAATTTGAAACTGTCGCCGCTCGAAATTTCAATGTTCGAGCCCATTCGAAAGCCGAGCAGCAAGCCCTGCTTCACCCATGAATTAACGAGCCACTTGCCGTCCGCAGTTTTTTCGGCAGCCCTGACTTCACCGCGATTGAGCGCGCGCTTCAGTTCTTCGAAGACGCCTCGGTCCGCCGCCGAGAAATCGTTGTGGTTACGTGCAGCAAGCACTTCGATCTGTTCACGCAATGGCATGCGTTTCCTTCAAGAGTCCGACCTCGTTCAGAATCTCACGCATGCGAGTACGCGTCTTTTCCTGCACCGGCACGAGCGGCAGCCGGAGGTGTTCTTCGAGCAAACCCATCATCGCCATCGCCGCTTTTACTGGTCCGGGGCTCGATTCGATGAAGTTACCTTCCATCAACGGCAGCAGTCGATAGTGAAGCGAGCGCGCTTCGTCCCACTGTCCTGCGAGTGCGAGATCGTTCAGTTGCGACATCAGTGCCGGAGCTTCATTCGAAGCGACTGAGATCAGACCGTCGCCGCCGAGTGCGATCATTGCGAGCGTCAACGCGTCGTCACCGGAGATCACGCGAAAACCTTCGGGCCGGCCGCGCAGGATCTCCATGATCTGCGAGAGATTGCCCGAGGCTTCTTTGACTGCGACGATGTTTTCCACGTCTCGCGCGAGACGCAGCGTCGTGTCCGCGGAAATGTTTGATGATGTTCGTCCGGGCACGTTGTAGAGCACGACCGGCAAACCATCGACTGCCTCGGCGATCGCGCGGAAGTGTGCGTAAAGTCCTTCCTGCGTCGGCTTGTTGTAATAAGGCGCGACGGTGAGCACTGCGTCGACACCGATTTCGCGCACTGCTTGCGAACGCGCAATCGTCACCGCAGTTGAGTTACTGCCGGTGCCTGCGATCACTTTCGCTCGTCCGCGCGACAGTTCGACAGTGGTGCTGATGACGAGCCGGTTCTCTTCGTCAGTCATGGTGACGCTCTCGCCGGTCGTGCCGCAGGGCACGAGCAGGCGCACACCGCCGTTGATCTGATATTCGATCAAATCGCGCAAACGCTTCTCGTCAACCGCGCCGCTGCTCGTAAAAGGCGTGACGAGAGCCGTCGCACATCCGCGAAGCCAGTCGAGTTGTAAGGTCATAATCGTCTCCTTCTTAGCCACAAAAAAGCACAAAAGTCACAAAATGAATTAAGAAAGCGTCTTGTGATTTTTGTGCCTCTTTGTGGCTAGAATCTCATCTATCACTTCTCCGAACTCAAACACTCCTGTGCGTCCGTTGATCCAGTGTGCGGCGAGTAAGGCGCCACTCGCGAAACCCTGTCGCGAACGTGCGGTGTGCGTGAGCAGAATTTGATCGGCTTCGGAATCGAAACCGACGCGGTGCGTGCCTGGGATAAAACCTGCGCGTGTCGATGCCGTTGGGATGTCGAGGTCGAGTTGTTCCGACATCAGGTCGCGCAACTTCAGGGCCGTGCCGGAAGGCGCATCACGCTTGCGCATGTGATGAGCCTCTTCGATGAATGGCGCGTAGCCATCGACGGCGGCGAACAACTCCGCAGCTTGCTTAGTAATCCTGTAAAACAGATTGACGCCGATTGAAAAGTTTGCGCCGTAAACGAGAGCGCCCGAGTGCTCGGCGACGATCTGTTTCGCGGTTGGCTCATGTTGCTTCCAGCCCGTCGTGCCTTCGACGAGAGCAACTCGCGCATGTGCGCAGGCTGCGATGTTTTTGAGTACCGTTACGCCGATCGAGAAATCGATCGCGACATCGTGACCCCTCAGTTTTTCCGCAAGCTCATCGACACCGAGAGTGCTTTCTTTACCCGTGATCACAGCACCAACCTCGTCACCCGCCTTACGTGCTTCGGCGGCAACCAGTTGGCCCATCACCCCAAATCCGATAAGCGCCACTCTCATACAATCACGCGTTGATGAACGTCAGATCCAAATGCTTTACGAGGTCAACATACAACTGAACGGCCTGGTTGAGTTCACGTTTCGAAATCCGTTCGTGATCCGTGTGGGCGTCGAGAATCGAACCTGGTCCAAGCAACAATGCCTGTCCCCACGACGAAAGATACGGAATGTCAGTCGTGAATCGAACTACGCATTGGTCAAACCCCGGCACGGCAAACAGTCGCACCGGATCGTGCGCCGACGCATATTCAACCTGCCCGCGCTCGCCTACCGCTTCATCGAGAACCCTTTTAACGTGCTCTATATCGATCCCGAGCCGGATTTGCAATTCCGCGCGCGCTTTATCTGCAATCACGTTCGGACGCGTGCCGCCCGCAAGCACTCCGATATTGCACGTCGTCGTGCCGAAGAAACTGTCCTCCGGCCACTCACGATGGCGAATCGCTTCGAGAATGTCGAGCAACTTCTCGATCGCCGACTCGCCCACCTCAGGATAGGCCGAATGCCCTGCGCGCCCCTCAGTCGTAATGAACGCGCGTATCGATCCCTTCGTGCCCGTCGCGAGACGATTGTCAGTCGGCTCGCCGTTAATCAAATAACGACACTCGCGCGCCAGTGAATGCTTATTCGCAGCCTGCGCACCAATACTGCCTGACTCTTCATCAACTGTGAACAGCAATCCGACATCGTTGATATCTTCAGCGCGCAAACGCTCGGCTGCACAGATCTGCGCGGCGATGATGCCCTTCGCATCACACGAACCGCGACCATAGATAAACTCCTCATCCTCACTCGACTCAATAAACGGCGGCACCGTGTCCATGTGCGTCGAGAACACGACGCGCGGCGACTCACGCGTGGTTGCGATTATATTGAAACGATCTGCGGCTGCATCCTGTTTCTCAACTCGATAGCCCAAATCCTCGAGAAGTTTCGCCAGATACTGCCCAACAGCCAGCTCTTCTCCAGTAACTGACGGAATATCGATTAGTTCACGGGTTAAGTTAACAATATTCATTGGATGCTTTTGTTTGTTATGTGCCTTTTTGTAGCAAAAAATTCTTCGTGCAGTCTGATGACCGCTTCCTTTACACGCT
>DATDFT010000129.1:0-2413 GCA_036522475.1 Pyrinomonadaceae bacterium
CAGGACGAGTATGCGTTGCGATCGCAGCAGGAGACGAAGCGCGCGAAGGATGCGGGTTTCTTTGCGGAAGAGATCGTTGCGGTCGAAGTGAAGACACGCAAAGGATCGACGCAGGTAACTGAAGACGATCACCCGCGACCGGAAACAACGCTCGAAGGTCTCGCGAAACTGAAGCCGGCGTTTGCTAAAGATGGATTTGTCACCGCAGGAAATGCGTCGGGCATTGTCGACGGCGCGGCGGCGCTCGTGATCGCTGGTGAAGAGTTCGTCAAACAAAAAGATCTGAAGCCGATGGGCCGGATCGTGAGTTGGGCTTATGCGGGTGTCGAGCCGGAGATCATGGGCATCGGACCAGTGCCTGCAACTCGCGCTGCGCTCGCGAAAGCAGGACTGTCGCTGAGTGACATCGATCTCGTTGAAGTGAACGAAGCGTTCGCCGCGCAGTACCTGGCTGTGGAAAAAGAACTCGGTCTCGATCGATCGCGGACAAACGTGAACGGCGGCGCGATTGCGCTCGGACATCCGTTAGGTGCAACGGGCACTCGCCTCGTGTTGACGGTGCTTCACGAACTGCATCGTCGTGGCGGACGCTATGGCCTGGCGACCGCGTGTATCGGCGGTGGACAGGGCATCGCGATGATCGTCGAAAGAGTGTGAAGAAGAATAGGTCTACACGACCTATTCAATCTTCTGAATTTATCCAAATTCTTGTGCAGTAAGACGACCGTATTTCTCTCCCTTTTTTCGGTTAAGTATTGCCACGTATCACTTTTGTCTAGTGTGGGTTAGTTAAAACGCACACGGCACAGGGTTTGACTTGCGAATGCAAGCTCAGCATGGTAGAAGTCGCGTCTTGCTTAGCCGATCCAATCGCAACTTTCTCCAACTTGAATTTGCACTAACATTTGTTTAAGGAGTTCCCTTGTATGTCGAAAATAGTAAGGGTTTGTTTTGTAAGCCTGCTGGTGCTCGCATTCAGCGCAATCGCATTTGCGCAGTCGACCACCACCGGCTCCATCGGAGGCGTCGTCACTAATCCGAACAAGGAGGTCGTTTCTGGTGCTACCGTTACAGTGAAGAACGTCGGAACCAACAAGGAAGATACCGCGACGACCGATGACACCGGCCGCTTCAAGGTCACTAATCTTCAGCCCGGTAATTATTCAGTGACCGTAAACTCATCCGGCTTTAGTCCGTCGACGATGGACAACGTGGTGGTTGAAATCGGTCGCGAGACGAACCTCGAAGTCGCGCTGTCCGTCGGTCCTGTGACTGGTACGGTAGACGTCAGCGCTGAGGCTCCGGTAATCAACACCACTCA
This sequence comes from Pyrinomonadaceae bacterium, assembly GCA_036522475.1. Lineage (GTDB taxonomy): Bacteria > Acidobacteriota > Blastocatellia > Pyrinomonadales > Pyrinomonadaceae > PSRF01. The sequence goes on from DATDFT010000129.1 coordinate 1,322, forward strand.
GCAGGACTTCTCGACCAACATCAACCAAACTTCCATCAACGAACTTCCGGTCAATGGGCGACGTTGGTCCAACTTCGCCATTCTTACTCCCACCGCTGTTCCGGATGGTAACTTCGGTTTGATCAGTTTTCGCGGCATCTCGGGTTTGCTGAATAACAGCACCGTTGATGGTGGCGACAACAACCAGGCTTTCTTCTCAGAAGAGCGCGGCCGCACGCGCGCCGGATACTCAATAAGCCAGGGCGCAATTCGCGAGTTTCAGGTCAACACCTCAAACTTCTCGGCTGAGTATGGCCGGTCCGCGGGTGGCGTTATCAACGCCATCACCAAATCGGGCACGAATGAGTTTCATGGTTCGGGGTTCTTTTACGATCGCAACAACAAGTGGGGCGCGCGCAACCCGAATAGTTTCATCAGCCGGTTAGTGAACGGAGTCTCCACCAGAGAAGCCCTGAAACCAAAAGACGTTCGGTATCAGTTTGGGGGCACGATTGGTGGTCCGATCGTCAAAGACAATCTGTTCTTCTTCTTCAGCTACGACGAGCAGCGACGTAACTTCCCCGGCATCGCAGTATTTAGTACGCCCGGTTATCTCAATACAGTTAACCGCAGCACTCTTACCGGAAGAGGCCTGACAAACACGCAGATCGATGCGGCATTGGGTTTTCTTAACGATCAGACCGGCGAAGTGCCGCGTCGCGGAGATCAGAGATTGTTCCTGCCGAAGATCGATTGGAATATAAACTCAAAGAATCAGTTCACGGCTACGTATAACCGCTTGCGCTGGAAATCGCCTGCGGGTGTTCAGACTGGCGCGACCGTCACTCGCGATCGTACGGGCTTTGGTGACGACATCGTCGAGGTCGATTCACTGAACCTGCGACTCGCTTCAACTCTCTCAAACAAGCTCATCAATGAATTCCGCTTCCAGTGGGCTGATGAGCTGAATGCACAGTTTGCACAGACGCCCCTGTCGGGTCAGCCAACCACGGCCAATGGCTTCTCACCGCAGATTACGTTGACCAACGGCATCACGATCGGTAAGGCCACGTCGCTGGATCGACTTGCTCTCCCGGATGAGCGTCGTTTTCA
>DATDFT010000130.1:0-4051 GCA_036522475.1 Pyrinomonadaceae bacterium
GCCCCAGTGACCGAGTAGTTCAATCGGGTAGCTCTTCGCCTGGCTGAAAACATCGACGTACTGCGCGCTGCCGAACGTTGCGATGACGCCGAAGATCGCGAGTGCAAAACCGAAGTCGCCGATGCGGTTCGTGATGAACGCTTTGCGTGATGCGTTTGCGGCTTCCTGTCGATCGAAGTAGTAACCGATTAGCAGATACGAGCAGAGTCCGACACCTTCCCAACCGACAAACATCATCAGGAAGTTTGACCCCATCACAAGGACGAGCATCGCAAACATGAAGAGACCCATGTAAGCGAAGAAGCGATAGAAACCGGCCTCGCCGTGCATGTAGCCGGTGGCGAAGACAAAGATGCACAGGCCCACACCGGTGACGATCAGCATGAAGATCGACGAGAGCGGATCGAGTTGATAGCTCCACTCGATGTTGAGTAGCGCGTATCGCGGTGACTCGCCTACAGCTTGAACACCGTGATTGACGCTGACTGCGCCGCCGGGAATCCAGGTGAAACTAAAACCATCCTGGCTGGTGATGTAAGGCTTGGGCCACTCAGCGTGTCCACCGAAGCCGTACGAATAAACTGCTGCGACGCTGATCAAAAACGAAAGCGCGACCGAGCCCACGGCGATCCCGCCGATGAGCTTTTCGGGAAAACGGAGCTTCCGGCCGAACAGGCCATTAATCGCAGCGCCGATCAGAGGTAGCAGGGGAACTAGCCAGATGTATTTGAGCATTGAAGAATTAGATCTGTTACCACTTCAAGAGATCAATCTCGTCTACCCAGATCGTTTCCTTGTTCCGGTAAAGCGCGATCACGATTCCCAAACCGATCGCCGCTTCCGCGGCAGCGACGACGATCACAAACACCGTGAATATCTGTCCCGCAACGGCGTTTGCGCCGCCCGTCGTAGACAGGTATCGAGAGAACGCAATGAAGTTCAGGTTCGCAGCATTGAGAATCAGTTCGATCGACATGAAGATGACGATGATGTTCCGGCGCGTTAACACGCCCGCGACGCCGATGATGAAAAGCAAGGCGCCAATCACGAGAAACTTCGACAAGTCCGGATGCGCGGCGGATTCTCTCATCAGCTCAGCACTGCTGCGCGCGCCTTCCTGAAATAAAAATGCGAGTACAAAGTTGAGCATAATCATTCCGACTGCGGTTCCAGCTTCGCGAGTTCCGGATCTCTTATCATCTCTTCCTTCAAGACCTCGGGATCGACGTCGTCCGCGGAGGCTTCCTGACGCAGTGTGCGCGCCAGCATCACCGACCCGATAATCGCAACCAGCAACAGCAGGCTCGCAATTTCAAACGGCAGCGAAGCGTAGCGATAGAGGCTCGCCGCCAGTCCTTCACTGTCTCTTGTTCGGCGACTGGTTAACGTCGCGGATCTCGGTAAAGACTGATCTCGATTTGCTTCCTGTGCGGCGGCCGCTTCGGGCGTGATCTTATGTTGTTCCTGCAACCCTCGATAACCTTTGTTCACCGAGTAGAGCACTCCGCCGACCAGCAGCAAGCAGAAGATCAAGCTGGCAGCTACTTGTCGCTGGTTGTTAAAGATTTCGTCTTTACCACGCTCTTCAGCACCGACGTTGACGAGCATGATCACAAAGAGAAACAACACCATCACGCCGCCGACGTAGACCAGTATCTGCACACCGGCGATGAACTCCGCGCGGGCGAGCACAAACAGCGCTGCGACCGACACGAGCGATGAAATGAGGAACAACGCGCTATGAACAGCATTGCGCGCCATCACCGTCAGCAACCCCGCAAAGATTGCCGCGAGAGCAAAGATCCAGAAGAAGAGCGCTTCGTAACCTGAGAGGGTCATCTTGATTGCTGATCTTTTGCCACAAAAAGGCACATAAGGCTCAAAAACAAATCAGAGAAACGATCTCAAAATGCTTTGGTGGATTTTCTTTGTGTGCGTTTTGTGCCTTTTTGGGGCTAATCATTTTGTGCCTTCTTGGGGCTGAACTTAGCTTGTATATTTCACTGTCTCTCGCCCCTGTTCGAGCATTTCGCGGTTCCAGACGAAACCGGCGCGCGAGTAGGTCGCGAGCTCGAACTCCTGCGTCAGCTCCAGGCACGCAGTCGGGCACGCTTCCTGGCACAACGCGCAGAACATGCAGCGCGAAGTGTCGAAGATAAACTCGTCGAGCACTTTCTTCCTGCGCGGCTTGCCCGCGACGATGATCTCGACGTCCATTGGAATGACGTCTATACAATCTTCCGGACACGCAATCGCGCACAAGTTGCACGCAATGCAGAGCGTGTCGTGCGTTTCCGGATCCATGTTCAAACGCGGCGCGCCGTGAAAGCGCGGCGCCACTTCGGGACGAACCTTCGGATACTGTTCCGTGTAGATTCCCTTGCCCGCGACTGCGTCCTTGTCAGTGATCGCGCCGAGATTGTATTTCAGCGTCAGTCCCAGACCCTTGACGAGATCGATCATGAAGAAGCGTTTCAGCTTCTGCGTAAAGCTCGGTTTTGGAGTTTTAACTAAAGCCATATTTTAACTCTCTGTCTGCACCGCCGGCTTGCCTTTCGGCAAGTTCACCAGCTTGATGTTGCGGCGCTGAACCCTCAGGTTGAAATCGCGCGATCGCCAGTTGATGCGTGCGAGCAGCACTGCCGTCGCGAAGAGACCAATCACGCCGATGCCGAACACGATTCCCTTCCCGGCGGCAGTCATGTTCAAGCCGCGATCGAGATGTTCGATCGTCTTTACTTTTCCGGAATAGTTGAGCGCCTGCACGACGAAGACTGCAACTCCCGACAACACGATGTTGATTAGCGCCGACGGAATCAGCCACTTCCAACCAATGTCCATCAACTGATCGTAGCGGAACCGCGGCAACGTCCAGCGCAACCAGAAATAGACGTAAAGAATGATCGACGCCTTAACCAGAAACACGAGCAGACTGACGATGACGTACAGGTTGTGATGCCCGCTCGCTTCGAGTCGATAGACGAATGGGAAATACCAGCCGCCGAGATAAACGGTCGTCGCAACTGCCGACACAACCACCATCGCTGCGTACTCAGCCATGAAGAAGAGCGACCAGCGCATGCCCGAGTATTCGGTGTGAAATCCGGCGACGAGCTCCGACTCTGCTTCCGGGAGATCGAACGGCGCGCGATTGTTCTCGGCAATACCGCTGATAAGAAACAGCAGGAAGCCCGCGGGTTGATAAACGATGTACCAGATCGAATCTGAACCCTGCGCGCCGACGATGCCTGAGAGTGAAAGCGTGCGCGCAAACATCAGTGCGCCGATGAGCGAAAGACCCATCGCGACTTCGTATGAGACCATCTGCGCGCTCGATCGCAGTCCGCCGAGCAGGGCGTATTTCGAGTTCGACGACCAGCCGGCGAGGATCAACGCGAGCACACCGACACTAGAAACCGCCAGCACGAGTAGCAAGCCGATGTTGACGTCGGCAATCACCGCCCAGTCAGGACCAAACGGGATTACGGAAAAGACGATAAACGCAGAAGCTACGGCGATGTACGGAGCGAAGAAGAAGATCCAGCGGTCGGCGTTCTCGGGGATGAAATCTTCTTTCGTGAGCAGCTTCAGTCCGTCGGCGATTGGTTGGAGCAGTCCCCATGGGCCGACACGCATCGGACCAAGGCGCGCCTGCATGAACGCGGAGATCTTGCGCTCGAGGTAAGTGGCGTACGCTACCCATAAAGCAACGAGCGTTACCACGATGCCGATCTGGATCAGCGGCCAGACGAAGTAGTTGACCGTCTCAGCGCTGAGTCCTGTTTTCAGCAGCAGATCGTTCAGTACGTTGATGGGTCCGAGCAGCAACATAACTAAGGCGTCACTTTGCGGCTTTCCGCCTTTGCGGGAAATAATTCATCAGCGATCAATTTCTCCCAGGACAATATCCAGCGTTCCGATTATCGCAACCACGTCCGCGACGAGATGCCCGACACACATCTGCCGGAGCGCCTGTAAGTTGATAAATGACGGTGGTCGCACTCTGACGCGCCACGGCTGCGCCGTACCGTCGGAAACGATGTAACAACCA
>DATDFT010000131.1:0-3689 GCA_036522475.1 Pyrinomonadaceae bacterium
TAACTGACCATCGCGATACTATCACAAACAGCACCAGAAATAATCCGCGCCTCGTTTAATCTTTTGCGGTGTTTGCGCTTCTTTGTTGCCGCAATTCCTCGCTATCGCGTTCACTAAATGATTTCTGGTAGACTGTGGCCATTATCAAATCGGTTTAGACGAATGAAGCCCCGAGTATACATCGAGACGTTTGGTTGCCAGATGAATGTGGCCGATTCGGAGCGTGCAGCCACGGGATTGCGTGCTTCGGGCTACGACCTCTGCAACTCGATCGACGACGCGGACGTGGTGTTGCTCAACACTTGTTCGGTTCGCGAGAAAGCTGAACGAAAGGTTTACACGCGCATCGGCGAAGTGCGCGCAGCGCGACCTGACAAACGAGATCTACTCGTCGGCGTGATGGGTTGTGTGGCCCAACTCGAAGGCGACGCGGTTTTCGAGCACGCTTCGTCAGTAAACATGGTGATCGGAACGCGCGCTACGGACCGGATTCCGGCGTTGATCGAACGCGCGCGCGAAGGAGAACGAAGAGTTCTCGATCTCGGCGAGCGTGGCGAACACGACTCGTGGGACGTTTCGCCTGTCGAGCGCCACTCGCCGCACGTCGCTTTCATTCCAATCATCGAGGGCTGCAACAAGTTTTGTTCGTTCTGTATCGTGCCTTACTCGCGTGGACGTGAACGCAGCCGCCCGGCGAGTGAGATTATCGCCGAAGCAAAGAGACTTCAGGCGCTTGGGTACCAGGAAATTCATCTCATCGGGCAGAACGTGAATAGCTACCGGCCGCGCGTTGATGACGGTCTCGAAGGATTCACGGGCGCAACGCCGTTTTGTCGTCTCTTGCGCGCAGTCGCTGCGACTGGTTTGCCGCGTATCAAGTTCACAACCTCTTTCCCGCGTGATTTTCATCCCGACATCGTTACGGCAATCGAAGAGAATCCGAACCTCTGTGACTGGGTTCACCTTCCGGTGCAATCGGGCAGCGATCGCATTCTGAAGTTGATGCGCCGTGGTCACAAACGTAGCGACTACCTGGAGCGAATCGAGCGGATTAGAAACTCGACCCGGCGTTTGGCGCTGACGAGCGACATCATCGTCGGTTTTCCAGGCGAGACTGACGAAGACTTTCAGCAGACAGTGACCCTCGTGAAAGAGTGTGAGTACGACAGTCTCTACATCTTCAAGTATTCGAAACGCGCCGGCACCCCTGCGGCGGAGTTTCATGATAACGTTCCTGAGACGGTAAAGACTGCGCGTTTCCTCGAACTGGAAAAAGTACAGCGTACGGCTCAAGACAAAATCTACCAGTCATACGTGGGGCGCAAGCTGAGCGTGCTGGCTGAGAGACAAAGTTCTCGATCCGCAAGTGATCTGACGGGGCACTCGACTTGTCATAAGGTAGTTAACTTCGAGGGTGATAGCAGTCTCGAAGGTGAGATCGTCGACGTTGTCGTCACGAAAGCGAAGACGAATAGTTTGTATGCAGCTTTGAGACAGGATTAAGATGATAATCCTGAAGGTTAGGCAGTAGCGTAAGGGGTACCAGCGTATGGAAATCGAGGTTAAGATCCGAGCATTAATGATGGATCCCAACAGCGGAACTCCAATTATTATTTTAAAAGACGTCCAGAGTGATACGATGCTGCCGATTTGGGTGGGCGCGTACGAAGCAAACGCGATAGCCTTGGAGATCGAGAAGATCGCGCCGCCGCGCCCGATGACTCACGATCTTCTACGAAACCTGATCGTCGAAATGGGAGTTCACGTCGATCGAGTAGTGGTGACCAGCTTGCGCGACAACACGTTCTTTGCCGTGATCGAAATGCATAACAGCGACGGCGATAAGATGGTCCTCGATTCCAGGCCATCGGATGCGATCGCCCTTGCGTTACGTGCTGACTGTCCGATTTATGTCGACATGGAAGTCATTAAAGCATCGCGCAATACGTTGCCAAGTGAGGAAACTGAAGAAGCTGAGATGACTTCAGGTGAAGAGGAATGGCCTGACGTTATTGGTGAGGCCGGGGATTTACCGATGTAGTACTCCGCGACCTCTGCGAAATCTCTGCGTCCTCTGCGTTATAAATGCGAGAGACGCAAGTTTAACGCAGAGGACGCAGAGATTTTCGCAGAGAACGCAGAGTGAAACCATGGAGCGATAGTTTGCCACTGTGCAGCGAATGGTAATCGCCATCGCCAATCAAAAAGGTGGGGTAGGGAAGACCACTACCGCCATCAATTTGGCCGCCGCCTTTGCCCGCAAAGTAAAACGTGTCGTTCTTCTCGATCTCGATCCACAAGCCAACAGCTCCATCTCCTTCTTAGACCCGCGCGCCGTCGAGCGATCTGTCTATGAACTGATGACGGACGGAATGGCTCCGGTCGAAGAGTCAGTCTATCGAACTCCGGTCGAGAACCTGGACGTCGTTCCCGCGCGCATCAATCTCGCCAAGCTCGAATCAAAACTGGTCGGCGACTTCGACGCTCCTTTCCGTCTCAAGGATCGACTCGATCCTTATCGTCAACAGTACGAAATCATCGTTATCGACACGCCGCCAACACTCGGCTTGATAACTGTGAACGCGCTCGTCGCTGCTTCACACGTTTTGATACCGATTCAGTCGTCATATTTCGCACTCGAAGGCACAGACGATCTGCTCGAGACGATCGAGAAAGTCAAAGCGCGTCCGAATCCGAATCTCGAGTTGCTCGGCGTGTTGGTAACGCTGCACGACAAGCGCACCACGCTCGCGCGTGAAGTTCACGAACAGATCCGAAACGTCTTTGGCCCCAAACTTTTTGATACTGTGATTACAAAGAGCGTCAGACTCGAAGAGTCGCCTGCGTACAAGGAGTCGATTTTCAGTTTTGCTCCCAACTCGTCAGGAGCGATTGAGTATGGAAAACTTTGCGAAGAGGTTATCAGCCGTGTCTAAGAGAGGATTGCCAACCGGACTCCAGATGCGCCACGACGCGCATTACGTCGAAGAACTCGCACAGCACCGGCCGGCACAGGTCGGAAGAATGATTCCTGTCGACAAACTCGATCCGAATCCGGACCAGCCGCGCGTGGAATTCGGCGATCTGACGGAGTTGACTGCTTCGATTGCAGAGAAGGGCGTGCTCGAACCACTGTTGGTGAAACCAAATCGGCTGACCGGCCGCTGGATGATCATCGCGGGCGAACGCCGCTGGCGTTCGGCGCAAAAAGCCGGGCTCAAGGAAGTTCCATGCGTCGAGATGGAAGTTGACGCAGGCACCGTTGCTGAGATTGCGTTGATTGAAAACATGCAGCGCAAGGATCTCACCGTGTGGGAAGAAGCGGACGGACTGCTGGCGCTGTGCGAGCGTTATGGTTACACGCACGATGACGTTGCGCGCAAAGTTGGGAAGAGCCGTACGACGGTAAGCGAGGCGCTTGCGATCGCGCGCATTCCTGACGACGTGCGCGAGGTTTGTCGCAGCGCTGACATTAATGCGAAGTCGTCGTTGCTACAGATCGTGCGCCAGCCTGACGACGACTCGATGCGACGTTTTGCGAACCAGATCGCCACGCGTGGTTTGAATAGAAATGACGCGAGGGAAGTGCGACGCCAGGAGATGGGACCGCGCATAATGCCGGACAGCAAGCCCTTCACGTTTAAATACACCTCGCCCGATAAGGATTTCAATATCGAGGTGCGCTTCAA
>DATDFT010000132.1:0-2587 GCA_036522475.1 Pyrinomonadaceae bacterium
CGCGCGGCTGCCATCCAGTCAGCCCGCTGAATTTACTCGTGTCTGCGACGTAATAGCGTTGATCGGCCGCTCGCCAGTCTTCGAAACGGACCGCAAGGTCACCGCCATGAATTTCCGCCAGCAGATCGAGTAATTCCAGCAGGCTGATACTGTTTGCTGCGCCGCCGCCGATATTGAAGGCACTCCCCGCAAGTTTTTTCATGTGCTGTTGCGCGAGCAGAAACGCATCGACCAGATCGTCGACGAACAGGATGTCGCGCACCTGCATGCCATCGCCATAGATCGTGATGGGTTTGCCGGCGATGGAGCGAATCACAAAATGCGCCACCCAACCCTGATCTTCGTTGCCGTACTGGTGTGGTCCATAGATGCAGCTCATGCGAAACACGAGTGCGGGAATTCCGTAAGTGCGCGCGTAGTCGACGACGTACTGGTCCGCCGCACCTTTCGAGCAACCGTAGGGACTGTGAAAATCTAGCGGGCGGCTCTCGCTGATGCCGTGCTCGCGGAGCGATGAATCGCGTGGGAAGTAACGCGTGCCCTCTTTGACGAATTCGAGGTCGGCGAGATTCCCGTAGACTTTGTTGGTCGAAGTAAAGACGAGCGGTGGCGGATGCTGAACTGAACGAATCGCTTCCAGCAGGTTCAACGTGCCGCGCGCATTGATCTCGAAGTCTTCAATCGGATCGACGAGGCTCGACGTGACCGCGACCTGCGCGGCGAAATGAAAAACCTGCGACGCGTCTCTGACTGCGTGCCTGATGATCGACTGATTGCGCAGGTCGGGAACTTCGATGTCGACCAGATCGCCGTGCGTCTCGATCAGCCAATGCAGGTTGCGCTCGACGCCGGCACGCGAAAGATTGTCGAGCAGGCGCACCTTATGCCCAGCTGAGAGCAGGCGATGTGCCAGGTTCGAACCCACGAAACCGGCGCCGCCAGTGATCAGGATCGGTTTGGATTTCCCGTTAGAGTGACCGGGAGTCGGAGGGAGTATGTTTAGATGCTTACGATGCCCATTGGAATGGGTCGTCTCACTACTTTTACCCCTTGTCATATGGAGAAGCCCCCTTGCTCGTCCCAGCGCAGAATGTGCTGAGGGCGAGGAAAGTACATGTGGATGATCGTGATATCCGTACGCAAGCGTACTTGAATCCGATAAAAGTAATGACCGTGAAGAATTTGTTAGGAAGTTGCGTGCTGCGCCTTGAGCTCACCGCTGACGTCTGCTTGTTGCGCGGCGATGAGGGCATAACAGCTACACGCCGCGTGCTCGAGTGCCTGGCGATCGATAAAGCGAATGCGGCCACGAACGAGCTCTATCAAGTTACTGTCCTGGAGTTGATTCGCGGCTTGCGTAACCGTGGCGCGACGTGTGCCGAGCAGGTGTGCGAGCAGGTCTTGCGTGACGCGCAGCTCAGTCGTGTTCATGCGGTCGTTGATCATCAACAGCAGGCGTGCGAGTCGCGCTTGCGGTGTGTGATAACGATGACACGCAGCGAGTTGCGCGCTCTGCGCGAGTAGCGCATTCGCGTAAGTGAGCATCACTTCGCGCATGCGGCTGCTGCGCTTCGCTTCTTTTCTGACTATGGCAGCCGGGACGCGTAACGCTTTTCCTTCGCAGAGGATCAATGCCTGGCTGTTGGCGTGCTTCGCGCTCATGAGAATGGGCGTGCCGACGAATCCTTCGTTGCCGATCATGCCGACTTCGACAGTGGCTTGTGATTCGACGGAGCTGACCAAAACGACGATGCAATCGAGGGGAAAATAAACGAAGTGCAACTCTTCGCCCGCTTCGTGGACCGCTTCCTTGGCGAAGAGCGTGAGAATTTCCAACTGCGGCATGAGACGAGATCGATCGCGCTCGGGAAGAGCAGCCAACAATCGATTCTCTTGCCAACGGTTTTCAACGCCTTCGCGCACTGCTCCTCCGGCAACACAGTAGATGAGTCTTTTGGAGTTCGGCACTGTACGCTTGCAACTATGTACCTTCCGTTCGTTCGCGTACCTTATGAAGAAAACAAAATATTCGAAACGATTAACGCTAACTTGATCACGATCATGATCATTAAAGATGAAGCTCGAAGATAAATGGCTCGAGGTGATGCGCCGCGGCGACTTCGCGGCGGCGTGGGAGATTAGCGATCGCTTGTTGCTCGAGCGACGCGCGCAAGAGCAGCCACTGTTGCCGCGTTGGCAGCAAAGTATTTGGGATGGAAGTGCGTTGAAGGAAAAGCGCGTGCTGGTCCGTTGTTATCACGGACTTGGCGACACGATTCAGTTCATCAGGTATGCGGCGTTGCTGAAGCAGATCGCCGCGGAGGTGATCGTTTGGGTGCAACCATCGTTGATGCCTTTGCTGCGCGGTGTTCGTGGGATCGATCGCATGTTGCCGCTGCACGATGGCGTGCCGGAAGTTGAATACGATGTTGACGTTGAGCTGGCGGAATTGGCATATGTGTTTCGCACGACGTTGGCGAGTGTGCCGGCGGAGGTTCCGTATTTGTTTGTCGAGCCGGCGGAGGTTGCGAGTGCTGGCGGGTTGCGTGTGGGGTTGATCTGGCAATCGGGTGATTGGGATGAACGG
>DATDFT010000133.1:0-14630 GCA_036522475.1 Pyrinomonadaceae bacterium
CCCGCAAACCGAATGGTTACGGTCTCGACTTCTTCCACGTTCTTCTCGAGTTGAGTGACAGGAGGTTCAATAACAGTGCTCATTTGATTGTAGCTAAGGCCTTTCGGAAAAATGATCGTCGCCAACGATAGTATAGGACATCCAGGCCGGATAAGTCCTACGAGAGTTATTTTAATGCCGGCAACTCCTGATTGTAAGGCGACATGGCGGCCAATTTCGCGATGATTTCCGGCAGCATATTGACTGTGGTGTCGATGTCGGCGTCGGTGTTGTAACGTCCGAGGGAGAAACGGATTGAGCCTTGCGCGGCGGTGTAGGGCACGTTCATGGCGCGCAGAGTCGGAGAAGATTCGTGAGTGGCCGAATGACATGCCGAGCCCGTTGAAACGCAGATGCCCGCGTGATCCAGGTGCGTGAGAATGCTTTGCCCGTCGACGTATTCGAAGGAGATGTTCGCGGTGTTTGGCAAACGCTGCGAACGATCCGCAGGACCGTTCAGACGCGCGTTCGGGATGTTCTTCAAGACCTCGTCCTCGAGACGGTTGCGCAGCGTCTCCACCGTCGCGTGACTGTTATCGTGAAGCGCGAGCTGACAGGCCGCACCGAGAGCGACGATGTTTGGAACGGCTGAAGTGCCTGCGCGACGACCGTCTTCCTGTCCGCCGCCAAGGATGAACGACGGCAACGAGATTCCTTTGCGAACGTAGAGCGCGCCGATACCCTGCGGCGCATGGAATTTATGACCTGAAAGTGCAAACAGATCGACGGCCGTTTGTTTCAGATCGATCGGAATCTTGCCGACTGCCTGCACGCCATCGACATGAAACACCGCTTCCGATCTTTCGCGCACGATGCGTCCGATCTCCTCCATCGGAAACAACACGCCGGTTTCGTTGTTCGCAAGCATGATCGAGACGAGCGCCGTGTCAGGTCGCAGCGCCGCGCGCAGGTTATCGAGGTCGAGTGCGCCGTTGTGGTCCACACCAAGCCACGTGACTTCGTAACCTTCGCTCTCGAGCAAGCGGCAAACATTCCGCACTGCTTCGTGCTCGACCTGCGTCGTAACGATGTGTTTCTTCTCGGGGCGTGTCGCAAGCACACCGCGAATCGCCCAGTTGTCAGACTCTGAGCCACACGACGTAAACACGATCTCGCTAAGCTCGGCAGCGCCGATTAAGGTCGCGACTTGTTCACGCGACTGTTCGACCGCACGTTTCATCTCGCGTCCCAGCCCGTGCGCTGACGAAGGATTGCCGAAAACCTCGCCGAGGTACGGCCGCATCGCGTCGAACACTTCCGGCGCCACGCGCGTGGTGGCGTTGTTATCCAGGTAAATCATTTGTCGCAAGTATCTCCTGAATCAGTTGATGACAAGATCCACAGCCTGCACCAGCGTTGCACGCTTTCGTGACTTCAGCAACTGTCGTCAGGCTGCCGGTTTGAATCTCACGCTCGATCGTGCGTTCCGACACGAAGAAACAAGTGCAGATTAATGCTTCATCGCCCGCCCAGTCGTCGCGCGCGGCGTTGCTGTATTCGCGTATCGCGTCGAGGAGTGCGCTGCACGCCAGTTCCACACACGCTTCGGATTCAGTGCCGAGTTGTCGAGATAACGCGGTTGGCTCATGCACGAAAGCAGCGGCGTCCGCAGTCGTCATCCCCACGATCTGCTCGGTTAGAAAAGACGCAGACGCAACGAGCACATTGCAACCCGCAGCCCTGAATCTCGCCTGGGATATCAAATGTTCCTCGTCAACCTGGATCGAGAAACGCACGTGCGCGCCGCAACTCAACGACGCCGCACGCCCCGTAAAACTCGGCTCGCCAGCGTCGCCCACATTGCGCGGGTTGAAGAAATGATCACAGAGTTGCGCGGACAATTCCAATCAGCTACGCTTCCTTGTTCAAATCTGATGCATTGCAAACAAATATGACACAACTGAACGAACAACTCATACTCGACAGTCTGCGCCAGATCAAAGATCCGGATCTACATAAAGATATCGTTACGCTTGGTTTCATCCGCGACCTCAAAATCAATGGCGGCCACGTAAGCTTTCGGATCGTACTGACCACACCGGCCTGCCCCGTCAAAGCCGAGATGGAGAGCGCCGCGAAGGAGATTGTGAGCGGCTTGGAGGGCGTGACTTCGGTAGCAGTGACGATGGACGCCGAAGTTCCGAAAGGTCGCGGGCTCGGAGAGAAACTCGTGATCGAAGGCGTCCGCAATATCGTCGCCGTCTCGTCAGGCAAAGGCGGAGTTGGTAAATCAACAGTCGCGGTTAATCTCGCTGTTTCACTCGCGCTCGACGGCGCGCGGGTCGGACTCATGGACGCGGATGTTTACGGTCCAAACGTGCCGATCATGCTCGGCGCCAGCGAAGCGCGTCCTGAAGTCGAGGTCAATAAGCTCATTCCGATCGAAGCGTTCGGCGTGAAGTTCATGTCGATGGCACTGCTGCAACCCGGCGACAAGCCGATGATCGTGCGCGGACCAATTCTGAACGGCCTCGTCAAACAGTTTTTATCCGACGTGAAATGGGGAGAACTCGATTACCTCATTGTCGACATGCCTCCGGGAACCGGCGACGTGCAGTTGTCGCTGGCACAACTCGTTCCGGTCCAGGGCGCTGTTTTAGTAACGACGCCACAGAATGTAGCCATTGCCGACGTGCGTCGCGCGTTGCGAATGTTTGAGACTGTTACGATTCCCGTGCTCGGTATCGTCGAGAATATGAGCTATTTCATCGCACCAGACACCGGCAACCGCTACAACATCTTCGGCGAAGGCGGCGGCGAACTACTCGCCAAACGGTACAGCGTGCCGTTCCTCGGCTCTGTTCCGCTCGGCATCGAGGTGCGCGAAGGCGGCGACAACGGCGTTCCCGTAGTCGTCAGTAAGCCCGATTCGCCTCAGGCACAGGCTTTTCGCAAGGTTTCAGAAGAAGTGGCGCGCCAGATTTCGATTGAAGCTATGAAGCCTGAACTTGTCGTTTTAGGTAAAGGGCAATAAGATAAAGCCGGTCGGAACGATTTAGATTGAGAAAGAGGATTTAGATACGATGTCAGCAACTACAGCGCCTACCGTGGCACTCAACGTCACCGAATCGGCCGCAACCGAAATTAGGAAGTTCATGGCGGGCGAAGAAGGTCTTCCCGAAACGTCCGGCCTCCGCGTGAGAGTTGTACCCGGAGGGTGCTCCGGTTTTCAGTACAGCTTGAATATCGAAGAACAGTCGCGCGAAGGCGATTTCATCTTAGACGAAAAGGGCGTCCGCATGTTTGTGGATATGTTCAGCGCACAGTATCTGAACGGCGTCGAGATCGACTACGTGAGCGGCGTGATGGGTTCGGGCTTCACTTTTAAGAATCCTAACGCCACCGGCAGTTGCGGATGCGGTTCTTCGTTTACCGCGTAAACTGGCCTTGCGATTTATTTTCTAACAGGAGACGGGAGCGATCCCGTCTCCTGTTTGCTGTTTAGTCAAAATGCGAATCGTCCAAGCGAGCACTCAGGCAGAAATCGAGCAGGCCCGCACGCTCTTCAAAGAGTACGAAGCGAGTCTCGGCATCAGTCTCTGCTTTCAAAGCTTCGATCTCGAACTGAGAGATCTTCCCGGAAAGTACGCGCCGCCGGAAGGCCGATTGTTACTCGCAACCGAAGGTGACGAGCTCGCGGGCTGTATCGCGATGCGAAAGTTCACCCCGAAAATTTGCGAGATGAAGCGTCTGTTTGTTCGTCCCCCGTTTCGTTCACACGGACTCGGGCGAGTATTAGTAGAGACGATTATTGACGAAGCGCGAAAGCTTGGTTATACCCACATGCGACTCGACACGCTTCCGGGAGTGATGGACAAAGCCATCGCACTCTATCGCTCCTTCGGCTTCATCGAGATTGGGCCGTATTGCGAGAACCCGGTCGAAGGTGCAAAGTTTATGGAGTTGGAACTACTCACACACCAGGAGCAACAGTAAATGCCAAAGATTCAAGCGGAGACCGCGAACGGTCTGGTCGAAACTGAACCACCTGCCGGAAAGAAACTCGTACTCGCACTCGAAGACGCGGGCATCGATATCCTGCACCGCTGCGGCGGCAACGCACGCTGCACCACCTGTCGCGTCGAGGTTCTCGAAGGTGAGCCCGGGGAAATGAGAGAACTCGAACGCAATCGACTGGCGATGGAATCAGAGCTTGGGCCAAACATTCGTCTCTCGTGCCAGATTCGCGTCAACAGCGATTTGAAAGTTCGAGTGATCAACCAGGCGAGTGTCCGTGGCATGGATGCTGGGCCGCGCCCGTTTGATGAGTGATTGCGCGGCAGCTTGGTCTAGGTGTAATCTTCGCGCGTAATTTCCGTAACTCTCAGGCACTCAACACGGAGGACCTATGCTACTTGAGTCAACTGCTCATCTCCCCATCAGTCTGGCTATGTTTGACGGTGTGTTTAACTCGCCTCAAAACGCTGCTGTGGTGTCCCGAATAATTTTACGCTGGGCCCATTTCGTGGCCGGAATTACCTGGATCGGCCTCCTTTATTTTTTCAACCTGGTAAACGTTCCCTTCCAAAAGGGAATCGATGCCGATACCAAGAAGAAGATCAATCCGGATTTGCTGGGCCGGGCGCTTTGGTACTTTCGTTGGGGCGCGCTCATAACAGTGCTGGCGGGCTTGACCTACTACGCGATGTACATCATCCCCTCCGATGTACGCAACGCTAATACAATCGGACACGGCAACGTTAGTATCGCGTATGTACTGTTGGCTTGGTTAGGTTATCCGATAGTGCTTTTCGCGATCGAATTTCTCATCATTAAGAAAGTACCGGCACTGACAAAAGACGGTCGCGTGTTTGCGATCGTGATGTTCGTGCTGGTAGCGATTTTTACGTACGGGTTGGTCAGGTACTTCACGTCAGTACTGACAGTCAACGGCGAAAGCTTCGCCAGCAACAGAGCGTATTCCATCGGAATCGGCGGAACCTATGGCATTTTGATGCTCTTAAATGTTTGGGGAATCATCTGGCCCAACAATAAGCGCATCCTCGCGGCAACAGCAGGTACGGGACCGGCGGCGCCACCCGAACTCGCGCGCCAGGCTTTCATTGCCTCGAGAACAAATACCTGGCTCTCACTGCCGATGCTGTTCTTCATGGGAACGTCGCACGGTGATTGGATAATTTTCGGCAAGTAATTTAGCCGCAGATGAACGCAGATGACGCAGATAAATTGCTGATGTGCGTTATCCGCGTTCATCTGCGGCTTAGTTGTTCTTGGCACACTAAATCACCAGCCTCACAACGTATTTGTCACACCCTCGTCATAGTCTGAAGCATCCCCACAACTAAATAAGGAGGTATCTATGAGTTCAACCGGCTCTTATAAGCCACGCCAGTTCAATCTCAGCGGTCTGAAAGGGATCTCAGATCAAACGCTTGAAATGCACTTCAAACTTTACGAAGGCTACGTCAAAGAAACTAACAACCTGACCAACAAAATCACGGAATTCATCAAAGACGGCAACGTTGATCAGGACGAAATGCCTGCTTACTCGGAGTTGACCCGCCGTCTCGGGTTCGAGTACAACGGCATGGTCCTGCACGAGTACTACTTCGACAATCTACAGCGAGGTGGCGGCACCGGCGATCCGCCGCAGACGTCGGATTTTGCGAAAGCTGCTGAAACGTCGTTTGGCAGTTACAACATCTGGAAGGCCGACTTCGTTGGCATCGGCAAGATGCGCGGTGTGGGTTGGGCCATCTGTTATCAAAACCCCAATAATGGAAGACTCTCAAATCACTGGATCACTTTGCACGAAACCGGAAATGTCGCCGGGTTCAATCCGATCCTGGTGATGGACGTTTGGGAGCACGCGTTCCTGCTCGACTACAAACCCGCCGAACGACCGAAATACATCGAGGCGTTCTTCTCGAACATCGCGTGGGACATGGTTGAGAACCGGTTGAAGAAACTCACCGGCGTGCAGACCGCGAGGGCGTAAAGAATTAGCCGCCACTTTACGCGGATGAACGCTGATCAGATCAGCGTTCATCTGCGGTTCTATTTCTGTGGGAGTGCGGGTTTGCTCAGAGTGCAATCAACCGACAGTGAACGCAGGAAATCCAACAATGCTTCACGCTGGTCGGGCAAAACCTTGTGCGCCTCGAGGTTTTTCTTGTCCAAATGCTCGTTCGGCTTGCCGCCCTCCAGCATGATATCCACCGCTTCTTCGAGCGTCTTCGCACTGCCGTCGTGAAAGTACGGCGCTGACTTCGCAATGTCTCGCAACGTCGGCGTCTTGAACGCGCCTGTGTCTTCCGGCTTATTCGTCACTTTGAAACGACCGACGTCCGGCTCCTTCTGGTCCATCCCGATCCCGACGTTGTGATACTGCTGATCCGTGAACAAAATTCCATCGTGGCAGTTGTTGCACTTGATCGCCTGGAAAATATTCCAGCCGCGCTCCGCACTCGCGCTCAGTGCTTTTTTATCACCGGCCCTGTAGCGATCCCACGCGGTGTTTCCACCAATGATCGTCCGCTCATAAGCCGCGATCGCTTTCATCATGTTCTCAGGCGTCGCGTCGCTATGAAACACTTTTTGAAACTGCGCTTTGTAACCCTGCAACGCATTTATCTTCGCGACGATGTCCGCCGTCTTATCGCCGACGCCCATGTTTGCACCCTTCCACGCGGCGAGGGCCTGCGCTTCGAGCGAATTGCTGCGACCGTCCCAGTAAAATTCCTTGTGATAGCCGATGTTCCAGAGCGTCGGGCTGCTCCGCGTCAGTTGCTTGTTTCCGGCGCCAATTGCCTTTGGTAAGCCGTCAGTCAATCCATGCTCGCAGACGTGACACGAGTAACACGATCTTGAACCGTCGATGCTGAGTCGTTCGTCAAAAAACAACTGACGGCCCAACGCGGCTTTTTCCGGAGTCATTGGATTGTCCGCCGGAATCGTCATTGGTTCATAACCCGCGAGCTCGATCGGCAGCGGCTGAACTTCAGGAGTAAACGTTCCACTTATCGGAGTCGTGTTTCGTCCACAACCGGCGATGAACACGGTTAGAGTAAGCAGGCACAGGCGAATTTTTCTATTCATAGTGTATGCTGCAAGTCGGATGAGCAACGTCAGAAAACGGCTGGGATTGATGGTCCTGTTTGCACTTGTGCCGGCAGCGTGCGCGTCCAACAGTGATAACGAGCATACAACAGCAACAACATTTGTTTCGCCACCGCCGCGACAGATGTTACGCGTTGAGACCAGACCGTCGCAACAGACTCCGGCCCAGCCTGATGAAGCGAATAAGCAAGTAGATCCGAAAAAGCCCTTGCTGAGTTTCAACCTGCCGAATGGCAAAACTTTTCGCGAAGGCGAGCCAGTGGTGATCGACTTTTCACTCGTGAACGCTAAGTTGAAGGACGATGGCGGCGACTATCGCGTCCGGTATATTGTTGATGACGACGAGATGAAGTGGATCGACTCTCAAGAGCAAGTCGTGCTGACAGGCTGGATCCCCGGCAAACACACGATTCGCCTGGAGCTGATTGGACCAGACGGCTGGCCGTATCGAAACGGCGACTACAACGTCGTCACACGCGAAGTAACTGTGGTGAAGTGAACGCCGCGAAGAAAAAGCTGTTCAAGGAATTGGTCGACGAAGCAGCGGTGTGCACCCGTTGTCCGGCGATGTGCGGGCGCACGGCGGTATTGAGCGAGCTCAACGGTTCACCGGATGCGCGAGTGATGTTTGTCGGTGAAGCACCTGGAAGAAAAGGCGCCGATAGAACGCGCGTGCCGTTTTCAGGCGATCAATCGGGCGCGAATCTCGACCGCTTTCTGAGTTCGATCGACTTGAAGCGCGATGAGATCTTCATCACGAGCGCGGCGCTTTGTAATCCGCGTTCTGACTCGGGCGCGAATCGCAAACCAACGCTACGGGAGTTGCAGAACTGTTCTGACTTCCTGCGCCGCACGATCGAGTTGGTCGATCCGCGTGTAATCGTAACGCTTGGTTCGGTTGCACTCGAAGCACTAAAGCGCATTCAATATCATGAGTTGAACTTGAAAGAGTCTGCGGCGCAGATACAGAGTTGGAACGGGCGCGTGCTGGTGCCGATTTATCATCCGAGCCCGCAGGTGCTGGCGTCGCACCGGCGCGAGGCGGAACAGTTGCAGGATTATCAGGTGGTCCAAAAGGCAATTCATAAATGACAACGGGATACGAAGCGGTTCGTGATGGTGGCGCGGGGTTGATCGATCTTTCCGAGCGCGGGCGGATTCGTGTGAGTGGATCTGAAGCGACGATGTTTCTCAACGGGCTCGTCACGAACGATGTGAAGTCGCTCGCAGAGGGTCGTTGGATGCCGGCTGCGTTTCCGACTGTGCAGGGACGGTTGATCGGAGCCGTTCGCATGGCACGTTTGAAGGATGGGTTTCTGATCGACACTGAGCGCGCGTCGCATGAGGGGGTTTTGAAAACGATCTCGCGGTTCACGATGGCGGGCGATTTCGTTGTCGCGGATCTTACGGATCAAAACGCGATGCTGTCGCTGCAAGGGATGCGTGCGGCTGAAGTGGTTGCGAAAGTTCTGAAGGCAATGGTCGCGGATCTGCCGCGTAACGGCGTGAGCGAGCTTGAGGGCGTGACGATAATTCGCGCGACGCATACTGGCGAGGATGGGTTTGATATCGTTGTCGATTCAGTGCGGGCGGGTGAGTTACGGCAGGCGTTGCTGGATGCGGGTGCAATGCGGGTAGATCAAGAGACGTTCGAGATACTTCGAATCGAAGCCGGCATCGCTCGTTTCGGAGTCGACATGGACGAGACGAACGTGATTCCGGAGACGAATCTCGATGACGCAGTGAGTTACACGAAAGGCTGCTACGTTGGCCAGGAGATCATCGTGCGGATCAAGCATCGCGGCCATCCCGCCAAGAAATTAGTAGGGCTGAAGGCGGATCGACCGCTTGAGCGGGGCGCCATCGTCACGTCCGCAGCCGTGTCGCCAAAACTTGGCAACATCGGTCTCGGTTATGTTCGCTACGAATCTATCGAGCCCGGAAGCACCGTCGTGGTCGATGGAATTAACACGACTGTAACTGAGTTGCCGTTTATTCGTGGCAGTTGGTATGCCTGAAGATCTCGATTTGCAACAGGCGCGGCTGGCGTACTCGATCATCGAGCGTTTGATCGAGCACACGCGCGTTGTGAGCGATCTTGTCGCCACGATGGCCCAGGTGCTCGATGAGGACACGACCCGGGCGCTCACGCAAACACCGACGTGGACTGCTTACCTCGACAGCAGGCGTGCGTTGGAACAGACTAAAGCTGATGTGGATAAATTCGCCGAGATCCTAAAAGAGTTAACCGCCGATAACACGGAATAATCCGGGCTTTGATCTGCGTTATCTGCGTTTCAGTAATGCCCACCCGGTCGGAAGTACCGCTGCCGCAAGCACGATCTTGATCACGTCGCCAGCCAGGAACGGCAGCACTGCTATCTTAAATCCCGCAACCGGCGGTGTGTTCGTCACCACGCTAAACCAGGCCCAGCCACCAAGGAAAATAATTGCGGAGCCGATCGCCATGGCTGCTACGGCCGTCGGATAGCGTTTGTCCCACCCGTGTTCAGCAAACGCGCCCGTGACGAACGCAGCCGCGGGAAACGCAACCAGATAACCGCCAGTTGGACCGAAGAAACGCAACAGTCCGGGAGCTCCACCGGGCGCAAAAAACGGTAATCCGATGGCGCCTTCGATCAGATAGGCAATCACCGCCGCCGCCCCCAATCGCGGACCGAGCAAAGCACCAGTTAAAAGGACCGCAAAACTCTGTCCCGTAATCGGCACTGGCCCAATCTGAATCGAAAACTGCGCCACCGCCGCAATGAACAAACTAAAAACAATCACCAGACCCGCGGAACGCGTCGAGTCGAGCGGCGCCAGCGCCGCTCCCATTAAAGTATCCGCTCTTACTTCCGTGCTCATCTGTGTTTAGTCTCCTGCTGCACTCTTCACGACCTCACGTTCGCGCGGAGCCGACTCGAGCGCCTGCGTGCCAATCCGCATTCCGTGGAACGAGCGCCACAAGAAGAACACCGACACGAGGAAAAACGCCAGCGCCAAAATGTGCGTCAACGTTGTGTCGCCATTATTGCGCGTCGTCAAACTAACCGCCAACTCGACCGCCAGTAATCCAAACAAGGTCGTAAACTTGATCACCGGATTCATCGCAACTGACGAAGTGTCTTTGAACGGATCGCCAACCGTATCCCCGACCACCGTTGCGTCGTGAAGCGGAGTTCCCTTCATCTTCAGATCGACTTCGACGACTTTCTTCGCGTTGTCCCACGCGCCCCCGGCGTTGGCCATGAAGATCGCCTGATACAGGCCGAAGATCGCGATCGAAATCAGGTAGCCGATGAAGAAGAATGGTTCTACAAACGCAAACGCGAGTGTCGAGAAGAACACGGTCAGGAAAATATTGAACATGCCCTTTTGCGCGTACTGGGTACAAATCTGCACCACTTTCTTACTGTCTTCTATCGACGCTCTCTCAACGCCTTCGAGCCTGATGTTCGCTTTGATGAACTCAACCGCTCGATAAGCGCCCGTTGTAACTGCCTGCGTCGACGCTCCTGTGAACCAGTAAATAACCGCGCCGCCCGTGATCAGGCCCAGCACAAATGGTGCGTGCAGCAGCGACAGACCTTCAGTGTTGACTCGCAAACCATCCGTAAGCGCCATGATGATCGAGAAGATCATCGTCGTCGCACCGACAACCGCCGTTCCGATCAACACAGGCTTGGCGGTCGCCTTGAACGTGTTGCCGGCGCCGTCGTTCTCTTCGAGCAGGTGCTTGGCGCGCGAGAAGTTGACGTCGACGTTGAACTCCTTCTTCACTTCAGCTTCGACGTCCGGAACATGCTCGATCAACGACAACTCGTAAACCGATTGCGCGTTGTCAGTCACAGGACCGTAAGAGTCCACAGCGATTGTGACTGGTCCCATACCCAAAAACCCGAAGGCAACGAGTCCGAAACCAAACACCGGCGCCGCGACTGGATCGACCATCAACACACCGAGGCTCGCGGTCGGGGCACCGAGATTAGTGACGAAGTAAGCAATCGCCATCAGGCCGACGATGGTGATGCCGAGCCAGTAACCGGAGAAGTTACCGGCAACCAGACCGGAGAGAATGTTCAGCGACGCTCCCCCTTCCCTTGAAGATGTGACCACTTCGCTGACGTGACGCGATTCAGTGGAGGTGAAGATCTTGACAAGCTCCGGAATCAACGCGCCCGCGATCGTGCCGCAGGAGATGATGATCGCGAGTTTCCACCAGAGTGTGTCGTTGCCGCCGAGCGTGGGAATCGTCAGTTTTGAGACTACGAACGTGATCACGACTGAAACGATTGAAGTGATCCAGACGAGCGACGTTAGCGGCGCTTCGAAGTTCATCAAATCGGCGGTCTTGTAACGCGCCTTCGCAATTACGTCGTTGATGAAGTAGGAAAGCGCGCTCGCAATGATCATCATCACGCGCATGACGAAGATCCATACCAGCAACTGCACCTGCACGCGCGGATTTGTAACGCCGAGCAGGATGAACGTGATCAGCGCCACGCCCGTCACGCCGTAAGTTTCAAAACCGTCCGCGCTCGGACCAACTGAGTCGCCTGCATTGTCGCCTGTACAGTCAGCGATGACGCCCGGATTGCGTGCGTCGTCTTCCTTGATGCCGAAGACGATCTTCATCAAGTCGGAACCGATGTCGGCAATCTTCGTGAATATGCCGCCCGCGATTCGCAACGCCGCCGCGCCCAGTGACTCACCAATCGCAAAACCGATGAAACATGGTCCCGCATAGTCGCCCGGGATAAACAAGAGAATGCAGAGCATGATCAGCAACTCGACGCTGATCAGCATCATGCCGATGCTCATGCCGGCCTTGAGCGGGATCGCGTAAAGCGGAAACGGTTTGCCTTCGAGACTCGCGAACGCCGTGCGCGAATTGGCAAACGTGTTGACGCGAATGCCGAACCACGCCACACCGTAACTTCCGGCGATACCAACGAGGCTGAACAGCAGAATGATCACTACGCGGAACGGCTCCATGTGTGACAGCACACCGAAGTAAAGCACGATCACGACGGCGATAAATGCTTCGAGGATCAGGATGAATTTGCCTTGGGTGGTCAGGTAGGTCTGACAGGTCGCGTAGATCAGCTCCGAGATCTCGCGCATGGCCCGGTGGACGGGCAGCCTCTTTAAGTTCATGTAGATGGCCAGGCCGAAGGCGAGACCAAGAACACAAATCACAATGCCAAACAAGAGCAAATTGTGACCTGAGATTCCGTTGAAGAAGGTCACCTGATCGAGATCCGGCAGCACCAGGTTGGCCTCGCCGCCCTCACGCGACTGCGCAAACGCCGGCAAAGCAAGCGCTAAGGTCGTAAGGGTGGCCGCAGTGATAATCGCTGCGCGCCGTAGTTTCAGCGGTAGTTGCACGTCGAGAAATTCCTTTCCGATTAACTAGATAATGGCGAGTTAACTTTACGAAAACGCGTATTATCCACAGATTACACAGATTTTTCAAAGAGAGGCTCTGGAATTTGCGGGATCTGTGGATTCAGCCAGCGCCGGAACGAGTCGACCATGATTACCACGGCTGCAAACATGATGATGGCAGTGAGGCTGGTGTTGATGAGGCCCTGCACATTCGTTTCCGGGTTCTGCGCCAGAGGCCAGAAAATATCGGTGATCGACTTGTAACCAGCCACAAGCGTGGTAGTACCAACAAACGCCAGCGGCATCATCGTTACCCAGGCATATTTTGCGCGCCCTGAGTTGATCACAATGGTGGTCGCGACACACAGAGCGACTGCCGCCAGCAGTTGATTGGCAATGCCAAACATCGGCCAGATGGTTGAAATCGAACCCGACCAGATGAACGCCGCCCACGCTGACACCACTAACAACGAGGTGACCACAGAACCCGGCAACCAGTTTGGCTCTTCGAGTTTCTTGTAAAAACGCCCCCCAAACTCGCCGACCAGAAAACGCGCGACTCTAGTGCCGGTGTCGATCGTCGTCAGGATGAACAGCGCTTCAAACATGATCGCGAAGTGGTACCAGTACTTCATGAAACCGCTGAGTCCGGGTATGCCGTCGAAGATCTTGGCGATCCCGAGTGCGAGTGTTACCGCGCCGCCGGTTCGCCCGCGCAGGTTCTTTTCGCCTGATTCCTGCTCGAGTCGATCGATCTCCTGCGGTTTCAGGTTGAAACCTTCGGCAGTGTGCGTATCGACCATCTGAGCGTATGCAGCCTTCTGAGCATCCGTTTTCTGCGCTGTATTGATCGCGAAGTAATCGCCGGGGAAAAGTGAAGTCGCGGCGATGAGTGCGACCACGCCAACGACGCCTTCCATCAACATGCTGCCGTAACCAATCATGCGCGTGTCAGTCTCTTTCGCGATCATCTTCGGCGTCGTGCCGGAAGAGATCAGCGCATGAAAACCCGAGATCGCGCCACAGGCAATCGTGATGAAAACAAACGGGTAGAGCTTGCCGGGAATCACTGGCCCGCCGCCCGCAGTGAACGGCGTGAGCGCCGGCATGTTCAAGTTTGGATGAACCAGCATGACGCCCAGTATCAAAAACGCGATCGTTCCGAGCTTCAAATACGAAGACAGGTAATCGCGCGGACAGAGCAGCATCCACACCGGCAACACCGACGCGATGAAGCCGTAAGCCGCCATGATCACGATCAGGCTGTTGCGCGAAAATGTGAAAGCGTGTGCGAAAGAAGAGTCGGCGATGCGGCCGCCGAGATAAACGGCGAAGAGCAGTCCGACGATACCGATGATGCTCGCTTCAACAATTTTTCCTTTGCGGAAGCGATACATGTAAAGCCCCATCAGCAGTGCGAGTGGGATTGTAAAAGCGACGGTGAAAGTTCCCCACGGTGATTCAGCCAACGCATTAACAACTACCAATCCGAGTCCCGCGAGCGCGATCACGACGATGAACAAGATCGCTACGCCTGCCACCAGTCCCGACAGGGGACTGATCTCCGTGCGCGCCATTTCGGCGAGCGACTTGCCTTTGCGCCGCACGCTGCCCACCAGGATCATGAAATCGTGTACGGCGCCCCCTAGACAAACGCCGATGACCAGCCACAACAATCCTGGCAGGAACCCAAACTGCGCCGCCAGCACTGGTCCAATCAACGGCCCCGCACCCGAGATCGCGGCGAAGTGGTGTCCAAACAACACCCACTTGTTTGTCGGATAATAATTGTGTCCGTCGTACATAGTCTGCGACGGCACCGGCCGCGAATCGTCAAGCGCCAGCACCTTCGCTGCGATGAAGGCGGAGTAATAGCGATACGAGATCGCGATTACGCAAAGCGCGCCGACGATGATGGGAAGTGCGTTCATTGACTCTGAGCGGGTTGCTTTTGTGACATTCCGATCAATGTACCTGCGAGAGAAAGCAAGATACCTAAACCGATCATGCCGAATGCAACCCTGGTGCGCGTACTGTAACTCAACTGGTTCATTAATTCGTTGAACGTCGCGTCGTGCGGCATCGTCAAAAGGCCAACGGCCACAAGGAACGATCCCGCA
>DATDFT010000134.1:0-10617 GCA_036522475.1 Pyrinomonadaceae bacterium
TGGGTTTGTTACCCGGTGAAGCGCCGAGTTGGTTGCTCGATCAACTCGACCTGGTCGTCGTCAGTCCCGGCGTTCCGGCGACGATCATTCCGATACGTTACGCGGAACGCGCTGGCGCCGAAGTTATCGGCGAGGTTGAGCTCGCGGCTCGTTATTTGAAAGGACGGCTCGTTGCAATCACCGGCAGCAACGGCAAGACAACGACGACGTCACTGATTGGAGAGTTGTTGCGCGATGCGGGATTGAAGGTGCAGGTCGGCGGCAACATCGGCACGGCGCTGATCTCGATGGTCGATAGTTCACGCGACGATGGTTGGACAGTCGCGGAGCTTTCGAGTTTTCAGTTGGAGACGATCAAGACGTTTCATCCGTCGATCGCGGTGGTGCTCAACGTAACGCCGAATCACATGGATCGTTACGAGACGTTCAACGATTACGCGGCTGCGAAACACCGCATCTTCATGAACCAGACGCCGGATGATGTGGCGGTGCTCAATGCTGATGATCCGACAGTGTCATCGTGGGCGAGTGGATTGCGAGCGAAGGTGTTGCAGTTCAGCGTCAGGAAGGAAGTTGAGAACGGAGTTTTTCTGCGCGGGCGTGAGCTGATATTTCGCGAACAGGTTTTGTTGAATGTAGATGAGATGAAGTTACGCGGGCTGCACAACGTCGAGAATGTTGCCGCGGCGTTTGCGGCAGGAATCGCGGCGGGTTCATCGATTGAGTCGATGAACGCGACGGTCAAGCGATTCGATCCCGTCGAACACCGGCTCGAGTTCGTGAGTGAGATCGAGGGAGTGAAATTTTATAACGATTCGAAAGCGACGAGTGTTGACGCGACGTTGAAGGCGCTCGAAGCGTTCGCGCACGAGCCGGGAGAAGTGGTGTTGATTCTCGGTGGCAAAGGAAAGAAAGCGCCGTACGCGCCGCTCGAAGCGTTAGTTCGGACCAAGGTGCGAAAGCTGATTTTGATTGGCGAAGATGCAGAGACGATCGCAAACGAGTTGGGAAGCAGCGCCCCGTTTGAGCGTGCGTCAGACATGAAGGACGCGGTGACTCGTTCGTTCGCGGCGGCGGAGAAAGGCGATGTGGTTCTACTCGCGCCGGCGTGCGCGAGTTTCGATATGTTCGACAGCTTCGAACACCGAGGGAAGGTTTTTAAGGAAGAAGTTCGCCACAAAGAAGCACAGAAAACATAAAAAAATCTTTTGTGACTCTGCCTTTTTGTGGCCCAAAAAATGGCTCGGAAACTTGCTCCAGATAAATGGCTGTTCGCGGCGACCATCGGGCTCGCGCTCTTTGGCGTGGTCATGGTCTACAGCGCGTCAGCCGTGCTCGCGCAAAAGGAGAACGGAAACCAGTTCTTTTACGTGATCAAGCAAGGTGTTTGGGTCGCGATCGGTTTCGTCGTGATGTTGCTGGCGATGCAGTTCAACTATCAACTACTAAAGAACCGCCGCATCGTCTACACGCTCCTGCTTCTTTGCACGCTCGGTCTGTTTGCAGTGTTCGGATTCAGCAGCACTAACGGCGCGCATCGCTGGATCAAGTTGCCCGGTGTTTCGATGCAACCCTCGGAGATCTCGAAACTCGCGCTGATCATCTTTCTCGCTTACTTCCTCGAGAAGCGCGCAGGTGAAGAGGGAGACTTCTGGCGCACGTTTGTTCCGTGCGGCATCGTCACTGGCTGGCTCGCAGCGCTCGTCGTTATCGAGCCGGATTTCGGAACCGCGTTGATGCTGACGTTGATCTTCACGGTCGTTATCTACACAGCCGGCGCGCGTGTGCTTCATCTCGCGATGGCCGCCGCGCCTGCGTTGATAGTCGCAGCGGGTTTGCTGATCTTCGTGCCGTGGCGTTTGAAACGTCTCATTACGTTTCTCGATCCGTGGGCCGATCAGCAGGGCGCCGGCTTTCAGGTGGTCCAATCGCTGATCGCGATCGGCTCTGGCGGCACCAACGGACTCGGCTTCGCGCAGGGAAAACAGAAGATGCTGTTTCTTCCGTTCGCACACTCCGACTTCATCTTTGCGGTCGTTGGTGAAGAACTCGGGCTGGTCGGTGCGCTCGCGATTGTCGCGGTCTTTGCGTTGTTTCTGTGGCGCGGCATCCGCACGGCATTGCTGGCGCCTGACAGGTTCGGAATGTTGCTGAGTCTTGGAATCGTTACCAGCATCGTGGCGCAAGCGCTCTTTAATATCAGTGTGGTCCTGTCGCTCGTACCGACGAAAGGAATACCGCTGCCGTTTATCTCGTACGGTGGTTCATCGCTGGTGCCGACACTCGCGGCCGTCGGGATTTTGCTTAACGTGTCGCAACACGCGAGCGGCAACATTTCTAATTTCAAATTGCCGATTGCCGCTTTAGGCAAGAAGTATGAAGCGCGGTTAAATCAGCAGCCGGCAATTGAAAATTTGCAATGAGAGTGCTCATCGCGGCCGGTGGCACTGGCGGACACATTTATCCGGGCATCGCCGTCGCGCAGGAGATCATGCGCCGCGATGCGAATTCGAAAGTGCACTTCGTCGGCACCGCGCGTGGGCTGGAAACGAGGTTGGTGCCGCAAGCAGGTTTTGAGTTATCGCTCATTGAAAGTGCCGGTTTGAAGAACGTCAAACTTGGCGCGCGTTTGAAAGGGCTCGCAGTGCTACCGAAAAGTTTTGTTTCGACTCGGAAGTTGCTGCGACAGTTTCAACCGGACGTGGTTGTCGGCGCGGGTGGTTATGTTTCGGGTCCGGTGGTTCTGACTGCCGCGCTGATGAATCGTCCGACGCTCGTGATGGAGTCGAATGCGTTGCCGGGTTGGACCAACCGCGTCCTCGCTCGTTTTGTGGATCGCGCGGCAGTTTCGTTTGCACAGGCGCTGCCGTACTTTCGCGGGAAAGCGAAAGTTACAGGCAATCCGGTGCGGCGAGAGTTTTTTGAGATACCGCCGAAGCAACGCGAGCCGGGAAAGTTTTCGCTGCTCGTGTTTGGCGGTTCGCAGGGGGCGCGCGCGATCAATGACGCGGTGACGGCAGCACTGCCGCGATTGAAAACGATTCCGGTCGAACTTCGGATCAAGCACCAGACGGGACCCGCGGATTTTGAGAAGGTGCAGGCGCGTTATGCCGCTGCTGGTTGGAGCGAGCGCGCTGACGTTCGCAGTTACATTGACAACATGATGAGTGATTTCGCTGCGGCGGATCTCGTGCTCTGTCGCGCGGGTGCGACGACAACCGCGGAACTGATCGCAGCGGGTAAGGCGTCGATCATGGTGCCTTTTCCGTTTGCGGCGGACGACCATCAGCGCAAGAACGCGGAAGCACTCGAGGCTGCGGGCGCTGCACGAATGATCTTGCAGCAGGAGTTGACTGCCGATCGTTTGACGGGGGAGATCGAGAAGCTGGTCGAGTCGCCGCAGGAACTCGATCGCATGGAAGAAGCAAGCAGGAAGTTAGCACACGGCGACGCAGCGGCCGCGGCGGTAGACATGATTGAAGAGCTTAGCCACAAAAAGGCACAAAAGGCTCAAAAATGATTTTGTGACTTATGTGCCTTTTTGTGGCTAAAGAAAACTAATGTTTAGAAGAATTCAACACGTCCATTTCGTTGGCATCGGCGGGATTGGTATGTCCGGCATCGCTGAGGTGCTGGTCAATCTCGGGTTCCGCGTCTCTGGATCGGATCTCAAACGATCCAACGTCACCGATCGCTTGCAGCACATGGGCGTTGAGATCTTCGAAGGCCACGCCGCTGAAAACGTCGGACAGCCGCACGTTGTGGTTCGCTCGACTGCTGTGCGTGACGACAACCCCGAGATCATCGAGGCGAACCGGCGCTCGATTCCGGTCATCCCGCGCGCTGAGATGCTCGCGGAGTTGATGCGTCTCAAACCACACACGGTCGCAGTCGCAGGCTCGCACGGAAAGACAACTACGACCTCGATGGTCGCGACTGTGTTGGGTCATGCCGGACTCGATCCGACGATGGTGGTCGGAGGAGTCGTCGGCGCCTACGGTTCGAATGCTCACCTGGGCACCAGCGATTTGATGGTGGTCGAGGCTGACGAGAGCGATCGATCGTTTTTGATGTTGACGCCGACCATCGCGGTCGTGACCAACATCGATCGCGAACACATGGACTACTACCACGACATGGATGACGTGCGTTCGTGCTTCGCGAGTTTTGTGAACAAGGTGCCGTTTTACGGTTCGTCAGTTTTGTGCCTCGACGATCCGAACGTGCAGGCGATCATTCCGCTCCTCGAACGCCGCCGCATGACTTACGGATTCAGCGCGCAAGCGGACGTCTCGGCACACGGCATTCGCCACGACAGCAACTTCGGATCGTCGTTTACAGTCTGGCGCGGAACGGACGTGATGGGCGAGATGATCCTGCGCGTACCGGGCGTTCATAACGTCTACAACGCGCTCGCAGCGATCGCAGTTGGATTCGAGCTCGAAGTGCCGTTCGAAAAGATCGTCGAAGGCTTACACAGTTTCACTGGCGCAGGTCGCAGGTTTCAGTCGAAGGGCGAAGTAAACGATGTGCTCGTGGTTGATGACTACGGCCATCATCCGACGGAGATTCGCGCAACACTTGCCGCGGCGAAACTCGGCTCCGGCGGCAGGCGCATTGTGGTGCTGTTTCAACCGCATCGCTACACACGCACTCACGACCTAATGCAGGAGTTTGCGCGTTCATTTAACAACGCCGACGTGCTTTTCCTTACCGACATCTACGCCGCCAGCGAGGATCCGATTGAAGGCGTGACGGCTGAAGCGCTGACCGCGGCAATCAAACGTTTCGGTCACAAGGACGTGAACTATATCGGCGCGCTCGACAACGCGGCGTCCGCCTTGCGAGACCACGTGCAGCCGGGCGATCTCGTGTTGACGCTCGGCGCCGGGACTGTCAATCGAGTGAGTGATCAACTGCTGTTCTTGTTACGAGAGCAATCTGTAGCGACGGATTGATACTGATGAAAGGAGTGAAGAGCGATGAGAGAGCCGATCGTAGCTCAAAAGGTTGGTAATCGCAGCGGCATGAGCAAGGGTCGCTCTGCGGTAGGCCAACGTCCAGCCAAGCGCGGTGCAAATGACACGATCGGAGCGCGTCTCAAGTCGTTGCTTGGTTATGTGCCGCTCGCGCTCAGGATCGGTGTTATCGCGATCATCGGTTTGATTGCTTTTGTCGGTTATCGAGCCGCGGCGTCGGCGAGTTTCTTTCAGGTACGTGCGATCGAGACGCGTGGCGCGTCGCGGGCGTCGTTGGAAGACATCAAGGGTGTCGTGCGTCACGATGTGAGTGAGACTGGAGTTTGGCGGGCTGATCTTCAGGCGCTCAGCCAGCATCTCGAAAAGCTGCCGTGGGTTCGGACTGCTGTGGTCACGCGCGTGTTGCCTGACGGAATTCGCGTTCGCATCACTGAGCGCGAGCCGAAGGCTGTAGTGCGAACTTCTGCGGGTCGCTTCGTCTGGGTTGATGATGACGCGGTGTACCTGGGCGAAATGGCGCCGACGGATCAAATGCCATCGTTCTTCCTCCGCGGCTGGAACGAAGACGACTCAACCAGGGCACAAGCAGAGAATCGCGGACGTGTCGCGAAGTTTCTCGAACTGCAACGCGACTGGAGTGCACAGGGAATTTCGGAGCGCGTGAGCGAAGCAAACTTGATGGACCTGCGCGACGTGCGCGTGCAACTCGCGGGCGATGATTCGCAGATCGAAGTCCGGCTTGGCTCAGACGATCAAAGCGCAAGACTCGGTAAGGCATTGACTGTTCTCGACGCGCAACGTCAAACAGCTCGTGGCCCGTTGATCAGCTACATCGATCTCACGCAAGGGAAGCGAGCGATAGTCGGACTGGTTACGGGTAGTCACACAGTCGCTGAAGACAAGAATGAATAAGAACTTTCTTGCGCGAGAAATTCTTTAGGTCAGGACCCGACATGGCTAAGCGAACCCAACACACAATCGGTCTCGACATTGGGACAAGCAAGGTGACGTGTATCGCGGGTGAACCTGGTGAAGGTGGACTGCTCGAAGTGGTTGGCATCGGAGAAGCGGAAGCGCGCGGTTTGCGCAAGGGCGTCATCGTCAACCCTGATGCTGCGGTCGATGCGATCAAGAAAGCAGTCGAAGAAGCGGAGCGCATGAGCGGGCTCGACGCGGAAGAAGTGACGATCAATCTCGCGGGGTCGCACATCCTCGGCTTCAACGGCCAGGCTATCGTTGCTGTCTCCGGACGCGACCGCGAGATCGTTGCCGACGACGTGCGACGCGCGATTGATTCAGCGTGTGCGATTCAACTTCCCGCCGGTCGCGAGATCGTCGATCGACTGCCGCAGGAGTTCATCGTCGACGACCAGGACGGCATCAACGATCCGGTCGGAATGATCGGCGCGCGACTCGCAGTGAAGGTACACATCGTTACTAGTCCCGTCACTGCGCGACAGAACGCGATCAATGCTGTGAACCGTGCCGGGCTCATCGTCGCCGACATGGTTCTGGAGCAACTCGCAGCCGCCGAGGCGACGTTGACTGAAGATGACAAGGAGTTTGGAGCAGCGCTCGTAGATGTCGGCGCCGAGACGACCGGACTGATTATTTACCAGCGCGGCGCTGTGCAACACACGGCAGTGTTCCCGCTAGGCGGTTCGCATTTCACCAACGACATCGCCTTCGGTCTGCGCACTCCGATCCCGGAAGCAGAGAAGATCAAGCGAACTGTCGGCTGTGCGTGCAGTAGTTCTTTGAGTGAGATGGAACGAGGCGAGCTCGTCGATGTGCCATCCGTCGGGGGACGTCCTCCGCGACAACTCTCGCGGCAGATACTCTGCGACATTCTCCAACCGCGTGCGGAAGAAGTGTTGATGCACGTGGCCGATGAGATCAAAGACGCTGGTTGGGAACGACAGCTCTCGAGCGGAGTCGTGTTGACTGGTGGCGGCGCATTGCTTCACGGCATGACCGAGATCGCGGAACAGGTTTTTGATGCGCCGGTGCGGATTGGTTATCCCGAACGAGATCGCTTCGGCGGTTTGGTTGAAGACATTCAGAGTCCTGCGTGGGCTGCGGCAGCGGGTTTGGCGCTGCTCGCGCATCGGGCTCAGGCAGCAGAGATTCGCACAGGTGTGAGCAGGCGTGGCTCTACGGGCCGGCTGACGCATTTTGTTTCGAGATTTAGAAATAGATTCAGTATTTTCTGACAAGTTGTTGTATACTTGCGCCCCGGTTGCACAAGATATTGTCCGCCAGATATCGATGCCGATGGCTCAAGAACCCCAACATAGAAGGAAGCGGCCTTGGAAGCCATCCCGTTTTGGGAGAGAGGAACTAACTATGACACCGGACACTCGTCAACCGGGAACAGGCATTAATATTTTCATTGATGATGATCCGCCGCTCACCGGAGCGCGGATAAAAGTGATCGGCATCGGCGGTGGTGGCAGCAACGCTGTCAATCGCATGATCGAAGCCGGCATCGAAGGCATCGAGTTTCTTGTTGCCAACACCGATTTGCAGGCATTGAAACGCTCGCGCGCGCCGATCAAGATCCAGCTCGGCAGCCGTTTGACTAAAGGTCTCGGCGCCGGCGCGGATCCGAACGTCGGTCGCGAAGCAGCTCTCGAAGATACTGACAAGATCATTGAAGTGCTCGAAGGCGCCGACATGGTATTTGTCACCACGGGTCTAGGCGGCGGTACCGGCACCGGCGCGGCTCCGATCATCGCATCGCTTGCGACTGAACTCGACGCGCTGACCGTCGCTGTGGTGACAAAACCTTTTCACTTCGAAGGTCGCCGTCGCATGCAACAGGCTGATCAGGGACTCAGAGAGTTGCGCGAGTGCGTTGACACCGTGATCACGATTCCCAACGAACGACTGCTGCACACAGTCGAGCGCGGCGTGTCGCTGTCGGACTCGTTCAGAGTCGCTGACGACGTGTTGCGACAGGCAGTGCAGGGCATCAGCGATCTGATCACTGTGCCCGGTTTGATCAATCTCGACTTCGCTGACGTGAAGTCGATCATGTCAGGCATGGGCATGGCTTTGATGGGCGCCGGACGAGCTACTGGAGAGAACCGCGCGATCGAAGCGACGCAGCAGGCGATCTCTTCGCCGCTGCTTGAAGAAGCCACGATTCAGGGCGCCAAGGGTGTTTTGATCAACATCACCGGCGGACCCGATCTGACGTTGTTTGAAGTGAACGCTGCTTCGTCGATCATTCGTGAATCTGCTGACGACGATGCGAACATAATTTTTGGTGCTGTGATCGATGAGAACCTGACCGATGAAATGAAGATCACCGTCATCGCTACTGGATTTGACAGAGAAGCCGTATCAGTTGTGTCTGCCGCTGCGACAACGGCGATTCCCGCGCCGCCGCCACGTTTCGTAGCCAGGCCGTCCGACGATCTCCCGCGGCCGATGATGGGAACTCCGCGTGTTGATGACCTCGACGTCCCGACTTTCATTCGAAAGAAAGCCGACTAAGCGGAGTACGCCACGGATGAACGGCGATGGACACGGATTCTGATTCGTGTCCCTCGGCGTTCATCTGTGGCTGTTTTGTTTGCATAGTTTCTTGCATGTAAATCTTGATAAATCTTTGATAAGAACACGCTTTTCTCCTTTGCTTTTTCTGCTCTTGTTGTGTAGCATGTCCGTCATTCCTTGCAGGAAAAAATCCATTACGGGTAATGTTCGTTCCTCTCCTCGGATGGCCGCAGCCTGCGAGAGCTTTGACACTGTTCTGTAAATCTAAGCCCTGTGTCCTATACATCGTTAGTTCTCGACCGGGTGTAAAAACGCCCGTCATAGATTTTTGGAGGTAATAATCAAGTGAATCGCAAACTCATCAGAACCACACTCGCGGAAGTGAAAGGCAAAGCCCGAGAACTTCCGCAGCCCAGAGAGCGTTCGAATGGGAGCTCCCGCGCCTCAAACGAACGGGAGCAACGCGCCCCTCAACAACACACGCCAGTCCAGGTTAAGAAGAGAGTCCCGCCTCCCAACGAGACCAACGCGGAGATCTTTTATTACAAGAAACAGATCGACGCTCACACACAGATGGTGATTGTTTTACTGGACGGCGAAGAGATTGAAGGCACGATCGAGTGGTACGATCGTGGCGCCCTGAAAGTGAATCGTAAGGGTGCGCCGAATCTCCTGGTGCTCAAAAGAAACATCAAGTACATCTACAAGGCTGACGAGCGGGTTGAAAAAGCCAGCGCCTAAAAGGGAAGTCAAGACAGCCTCGCCCTGAGTCATCGCCCTGGACAACAGCGCGTCGCCTCAAGCAATGCGACACTCAGACCAAAGCTCAACGAACCCTGGACCTCGACCCAGGCGAGTTTTGCCGCGTATCGGCATTACCATGGGAGACCCTGCCGGGATTGGGCCGGAAGTTGTTCTCAAAGCAGTTGCTGAAGATGAAATCAAACGAGTTTGCGTGCCAGTAATCATCGGCGACGCTCAGTTGCTCGCTCACACGGCACGCACGCTCGATCTGCAATCCGGTTACGACATTATTCGCACTGGAGAGCCTTTTCCGGATCAGATTTCCGAACCGGTCATCTATCATCTCGACAACATCAGCGGTCTTATCGAACCCGGCATCGAGTCGGGCGTTGCGGGTAAAGCCGCGGGTGGCTACATCGAAGCGGCGGTGGAGTTGTGTGCGGCCGGCAGCATCGATGCGATTGCCACTGCTCCGATCAACAAACGCGCGCTATTTCTCGGCGGTTATAGTTTTCCGGGACACACGGAGTTTCTCGCTCATCTCACCGGCGCTGAGGAATATGCGATGGCGTTTGTGGCTGCAAACCTGCGCATCGTTTTACTCTCAACGCACGTTCCGCTTGCGGAAGCGATTCGAATGGTCGAACGCGATCGCCTGGTGAAGGTCATCAGTCTGGCGCATCGCGAACTCCAACGCTGGGGCATCGAACGCCCGCGACTCGCAGTGGCAGCATTGAATCCGCATGGAGCCGAGGGTGGCTTATTTGGTGTTGAAGAGGCTTCGGAGATCATGCCCGCGATCGAGGCGAGCCGGCGGCTCGACGATATCAACGTGCAGGGACCATTCTCTGCGGACACAGTTTTTCTACGAGCTTCACGTGGGGAGTTTGACGCGGTGGTTGCCTGTTATCACGATCAGGCAATGATTCCGGTAAAGTGTTTGTCGTTTGGCGAGGCCGTCAACGTCACCCTGGGGCTGCCCTTCATCAGGACTTCGGTGGACCATGGCACTGCCTTCGATATCGCCGGAAAAGGACTGGCGGAACATTCGAGCATGGTGGCCGCGATCAAACTCGCAGCAGAGCTTTCCACACAGGCGGGCGAGAGTTGCCGCTCGGTGGAAGTTTAAAAGGAACAAAGCTCACATGGACAATAACCTTACTGAAAACCGGCGCATGCTCGTGGCCGATGACGATCCGGCCATCCTGCGCCTCATTGCTACGATTCTCGAGAAGGAAAACTTCAGGGTCGTAACGGCGCGCGATGGGCGCGAGGCGTACAAGATCCTGCAGAGTGATCCTGACTTTACTGCTGCGATCCTCGACGTCGTGATGCCGCACATTTCCGGTCCGGAACTGGTCCGTTACATGAAATCGGAAGAACGTTTGAA
>DATDFT010000135.1:0-3069 GCA_036522475.1 Pyrinomonadaceae bacterium
GAATCGCAGGCCACACACGATCGAAGTGCCAGCCGTTAGTGACGAAGCTGGCCGTCAAACCCGCATCGCCGATGGTTCGAAGCATTTCCGCGAACGCCGGATGAAGCGTTGGTTCGCCGCCAGTGAAGTTTATGCGAGTGACGTTTGCGGCCGTACGCGCCTCGGGGATCACGCGTCGCAGCAGATCGATCGGAAAGAACTCCGCATGTGAGCTGTAAAGATTTTCGTCAGCGCGGAAGCAGTAGCTGCAATGAAGATTGCAGATATTTGCCAGCTCCACGTTCAGTCGTCGTGGTCCATAATTGCCGGCAAGAGAAGTCTCCGTTTCCATCAATTCAACTGAGTCAACAACTCCGCTGCGTAACCCGGCTGGAGCAGATCGCGTCCGGCAAAAAGCTCGAATGCAACAGTCTGCCGCACCAGCGCCGTAAGCACTTCAAAATTTGCAACCGAGATCGAACTGTCGTACGACGCCCACGGACACGCGCGAATCAATCGCATCATACTCTCAGCCTGCGTCAGCTTACGAACCTCAGACTCCTCCAAACCATTGAGAGTGACAAAAAGCATCATCCCAGGCGACGCCTGTGACGCTCGCTTCAACCCCATCGCAACATCAGGCTCAAAACAATGCTTGAGCGGTGCGGCTTCCTTATACGTCCTGACAGCAAAAAAACTGCGAAACCCGCGCGCCTGAACCACGCCATCAACGAGGCTCAACAACAACTCGTCATCGGAAAGATAAGCCCAACCCGATATCGCCAACTGCAGCGCGAGTGTCGACTTACCACTTCCCGATGGTCCAACGATCAGCACGCCCTTTCCACGGCGTGGCTCAACCACGCCGGCACTGTGCATATCAAACATGCCGAAGCGTCGCAACGCCGCGCAAACCGCAAACGAACTCAAAGTCGGCAACAACGGACCGTTCGGGTCAGGAAGGTCCGCGATCCAAACGTCAACCGCAACGGGACTCGTCTCTTTGAGACGAATGAGCGCGCCTCGCAGCGCAAGATATAACTCGCCATCGCCGGTGTAGCACTGCCCGCCACCCGCGATTTCAAACTGATTCAGGTTGTCAGGTATGTCCGGCTGTTTATCGCCGCAAAAGAAATTGATGCGAATGTCCGGAGATTTATCAGCAAAAGGAACCGGTGTAAGTTGCCAGCCGGCACAAAGCAGTTCTATCGAGTTATGTAGTTTGAGATTGAAACTCTCGATAAATAACAACCGACCGGCGACTGAAAAAGCCTGAGACGCCGGCCGGTTGAAGACCTGAGTAACTTGCATGTAACCAGATTGCTTATTGGTTAATTTGTTGCGCCGCTGCTTGCTGCCTGGAAGAACGTGGTTGCTTCAAGAACATCAACCGGAACGGAGATTGTCGGTTCGACAAACGCCTTCTTAATCTCGCTGCACTCCCCGCTTACACCATTCTCACTGTGCAAACCAGCGATTTCTTCGTTGATAATCTCGTTTTGCTTAGCCAAGGTTTAGCCGCCTCCTCGAAGTTAGTAATATATGTTCTTGATCGAATCATGGCAACACAAAAGTGGTCCAGAGTATCGCTCAAGTTAGCAAAGAAAAACTGTCAAAGGTTCTACTGAGTCGCTTGAGCTTGTTCAGCAAGCACCAACCGCAATGCTCATTTTTCGGCGTGTGTCAGATCGGCACGAAGAAACAGCCGAATATGGGGGGACAACTGCCGAACCACATCCTCGATTGGGAGTTTTGAGATTTCAGTATCGACTATCGAAACTGTCTGATCCTGTATCTCGACCGGAATGCCGATCTGTTCGCCAATCTTCAGCAGCACTAAAGGCAGGGGCTGCTTTTTGGCTTTGACTGTCAAAAGATTGTTTTGGAAAGTGACGCGCAGTGGTTGCTCTTCGAGCTTCTTTTTCGCTTCATCAGTTTCCGGTTCCACGCCGTCTTCGGTGTTGCCTTCAATCAACATGGACTGCGTCGAACCGTTCACTGCCGCACTCAACGGCGGCTCACCCTGGTTCTCATCGAAGAGATAAATAGCAAGCGGCTTTGGCATCATCTCGCCGGTATTGATCTCGTAGTCCACGTAGACCTGCGGCGCGAGCAACTGCATCGCCGGCTCGAGAGTGAGTTCACTGAACTCGACCGTGAGTAACTGACTCTCTCTTTGCTTTCCCAGTTGCACGGGAATCTTCAAACGCTTCGCGAGCTCCTGGGCCACTGCCGAGACTTTCGCCTTCTCGGCTTTTAATGAAATGTTCAGAATTGGTCGTGTTTTTACGGTCAGTAAAAACGAAGGTTTGGCGGCCGGCTTTGCTTGCTTCGCATCGACGTGCGTAGTCGTGGGCTTTTGCGAGAACGCAGTGGAGAAGCAACCCAGACAAATCAGAAGACAGAAAACCGTGCGTTTCAAGCTTTGTTACCTTAAATCCTTTTGTGTGGCAGTTTTTCCCGGGGCGACTGACCGTGCTTCAATTCCGGTGAAACTAACATGTGAAAAAAATTCCGTCAAATTTTGGTGCGAAACAAACGATAGGGTCGCGTGAGGTAGTAAGCGAAATTCAAGCTCGCGGGCAATGAGTGGGAGGCGAGATCGCCGTCGGTTGGACGCAGCATGTAAAGCAAATAACGAGCGCGGGAGCTGAACGTTTTTCGCACGCCGAGATTGTATTTAAAGATCTCCCGCGATGTTGCGGGCACGTGCGTTGTACCGTTGAAGAGATGTTCGATGATGGTCTCGGCGAGTGACTCGAGACGCGGATCTGAAGCGCAGCGCTGCTTGATTTCGTCCGGTAAAGGCGCGTCGAGAAGTCGTTCGGCGAGATACAGGCCGAGGAGAAACATGCGTTCGCTATCAGCGGCGGCGGAGCGCCGGAGCAGTGTGGTCCAATCGAATGTATGTCTCGTAAGCAGTTCGGCGACGTCGCAGATCCATCCGAGCCGTTCCCAAAGATGACGCGAGCCGTGCACGCACAACGCGAACAGCAGATCTTCAGCGGAAAAGGTTTTGACTGGCGTGCCATTGAGGTCGAGCGTGATGAGATCCTGCCACAGGCGCTCACCGTTCACAGTCGAAGCGAA
>DATDFT010000136.1:0-5781 GCA_036522475.1 Pyrinomonadaceae bacterium
GATCAACCTCGGCTTTGATGGTGACGATTTCGTTTTCTCGATCGACTCAACAGAGAAAACGAAATCGTCACCATCAAAGCCGAGGTTGATCCGTACCTCGAGCTTGCAGAGATCCATCGTCGCGTCATAAGCGAAGGTGGACCGGCGTTGTTGTTTGAGCGCGTGAAGGGAAGTCGCTATCCGGTTGTCACCAATTTGTTCGGCACTGAGCGTCGCATCGATCTTGCTTTTGGTCCGAAGCCGGAGAAGTTGGTGCGCGACCTGGTTCAGATTGCCGGGTCGATCCTGCCGCCGAAACCTGCCGAGCTCTGGAATCATCGCTCCGTCGCGCTTGAGCTGCTGAAGCTCGGAACGCGGCACACATCACGATCGCCCGCCACGCAGGTTGTCGATCGACCTGCGCGTCTGGACCAGTTGCCGGTCCTGACGACGTGGCAGGAAGATGGTGGTCCATTCATCACCTTGCCGCTCGTTTATACCGAGCACCCGCAGACTAAAAAACATAACCTCGGCATCTATCGAATGCAGGTCTACGACTCGCATTCGACCGGGCTGCACTGGCAGATCCAGAAGGGCGGCGGCTTTCACTACCACGAAGCGGAGCGTCTCGGGCAGCCGTTGCCGGTGACGGTGTTTCTTGGTGGACCACCGGCGCTCATTCTCGCCGCGATCGCGCCGTTGCCTGAAGACGTGCCTGAGCTCGTGCTCGCTTCGTTACTCGCGGGTGAGAAACTCAAGCTCAGTCGAAATCCGTTGGGTGAGACGCGACACCGCTTGGCCGCCGAAGCGGAGTTTGCCCTCGTTGGTTATGCGCCGCCTCATCAACGCAGACCCGAAGGACCATTCGGCGATCACTACGGTTATTACTCGCTGCAACACGATTATCCGGTCTTCAACGTTGAAGCAATATTTCACCGTCGCGACGCGATCTATCCGGCGACTGTGGTCGGCAAGCCGCGGCAGGAAGACTTTTTTATTGGGGAATATTTGCAGAAGCTGTTTTCGCCGTTGTTTCCGCTGGTGATGCCGTCGGTACGCGATCTTTGGACTTATGGAGAGACGGGGTTTCATTCGTTGTGCGCGGCAGTGGTGCGCGAGCGATACGTGCGCGAGGCGCTCGTTTCCGGTTTCCGCATTCTCGGTGAAGGGCAGTTGTCGCTGACGAAGTTTTTGCTGCTCACTGACACGCCGCAGGATCTCAAAGACTTTCCGCGACTGCTGGAGCACGTGCTCGAACGCTTCCGGCCGGAAACGGATCTGTTTGTGTTCTCGAACGTGTCGATGGATACGCTCGA
Source organism: Pyrinomonadaceae bacterium (assembly GCA_036522475.1). Classification (GTDB taxonomy): domain Bacteria; phylum Acidobacteriota; class Blastocatellia; order Pyrinomonadales; family Pyrinomonadaceae; genus PSRF01. The sequence continues at coordinate 1,296 of DATDFT010000136.1, forward strand.
TTACACGAGCGGAAAGGTGAACGAGGGCAGCAAGGCGATCATGCTCGGTTTGGGAGATCCGGTGCGTGTGTTGCCGCGGCGGTTTGAGAGTGAGTTGCCGCGTTGGATTTCACGGGCAGAGGTCTTTTGCAGCGGGTGCCTGGTTTTGCAGGGCGAGTCGTTTGCGAAGGATGAAACGTTGGCGGCGCGTGTGGCGAACGACCCGGTGTTTGCGAACTGGCCGTTGATTGTTTTGCACGACGACGCGCGTGTGGCGCGGTTATCGCCCGATTTCTTATGGGCCACCTGGACGCGCTTCGAGCCCGCCGCGGATATCTATGCTTCGCAAACAACGGTGCAGCGACATCATCTCGTCTATAAGGCGCCGATCGTCATCGATGCGCGTACGAAGCCTGGATTCCCCGATGAGCTCGTAGTGCGTGACGATATCGCGCAGCTCGTTGACCGCCGCTGGCGGGAGTATTTTGGCCATAGATAAACGCAGATAAAAATCCGGATCTAATTCGCGTGATCCGCGGCTAACTTGATCGTAAACATTGCGCCGCCGTCGGGTGTGTTTGCGGCGCTGAGAGTGCCGCCGTGTTGCGTGATGATCCGGTGAGTCAAAGCCAGACCGATGCCGTGCCCTTTTGCTTTGGTCGTAAAGAACGGAATAAAAATCTTCTGCAGATCAGCGGGTGCGATGCCGGGACCATTGTCTCGCACTCTTATCACGACACTTCCATTCTCATTCTTCGCACTCACAAAGACCTGTCCATCAGGTATCGCTTCTACAGCGTTGCGCATGAGATTGAGCAGCGCAAGCCGTAGCATTCGTTCGTCGGCGCGAACGAACAGTGACTCAGCCACATCGACCTCGAATTTCACTGGCAGCTCGTCAGTACAATCACGAACCAGTTCAGACAACGAGACCTCTTCCAACTGCAATGGTTGCGGCCGTGCGAAGTTGAGAAACGCCGTCACCATGCCCGAAAGATTTCGCACCTCGTTCAACAATGAACCGGCAGCGACCTGTGCTTTATCGTTCAATTCGAGGCTCTGTAGGAGTTGCGCATAACCCTGCAACGTCGCGATCGCGTTCTTGAACTCGTGAGCCAGCCCCGCAGACATCTCACCCAAACTTTCCAGGTTGTTCTTCAGTGCCACTTGTTCGCGCAACTCTGTGACCTCGGTGATGTCAGTCAACAAACACAGCGCGCCTCTTGGACCACGTTCGGGCGGCAATTCGATCGGCGCGATCGTCGCGCCCAAACGTCGCATGCGTCCGTCCGGACTGACTGTTTGAATTTCCCTGCGACGATAAATGGTTCCTTGCTGCAAGCAATCGCCAACCATTTCAGCCAGTTGTTCGTGAGCACTGAAGAGTTGTTGATACGACACCCCGAGCGCGCTGCCGTTCACTTCAAGCAACGCGCGTCCGGGCGGGTTAATCGCCATCGACAGCCCTGCGCCATCGAACGCGATCAATCCCGATGGAAGACTCGCCACGATATGTTCACTAAATTTCTCCGCCGAGTTGGCGCGTTCTCTCGCTTCGACACTGAGTTGCTCGAGCGCCTTCCGTTGCTCCTGCAACTGCGTGACTACCGACTGAAACGTTTCCAACACAAACTCCGCTTCGTCCTGCGACTTCAGCATTTGATCTGCCACGCTCGCGCGCTGCGCCTCGCCAAGTAGTTGGTGATACGGTCGCAACAACCAGCGCAAGAGAAACAGTATGCCGAGCAGGCTGCCGATGAGGATCGCGAGAAACGAAGCGAGCAGGATTGGACCACGCGTGGCGGGCGTTTCAGGAGCGAGCACGTACAAAAAGAGCGCAAACAGGACCGCCAGGAGGAAGAGTCCCGCCATCATCGTCAGTCCGGCTTGAAAACGAGTTCGGTATGTCACCTGAATTGGCCTGCGTACCACACCACTATCGGCGCACCGAAAAGCAAGGCTGCAATCGCGCCGAGCCCGAGAAAGACTCCAAACGGTATTTCTCGTTTGCTATCGTATTTTCCCTCGATTGCCATCAATAGGACGCCGACGACCGAGCCGGTAAAGACTCCGATAAAGATCGTGAGAATCGTGAGCCTCCATCCTAAATAACCTCCAACCATGAACATCATCTTCACGTCACCCAGACCCATAGCTTCGATCTTTCTCACTTTTTGCCAAATCCATCCAAAGAACCAAAGCGTACCGCCACCAGCCAATGCTCCAATCACGGCGCCCACAAGCGACGTAACCCAAATTGGAGCGTCTGCAAGACTGCCCTGTGAAAGTGATGGAATGTCGTCGAAATGGGGATTCCCAATCAGGTAGGGAAGGGCAACTCGCGCGATCAGGGTGAAAGCCATCCCGGGATAGGTAATCGCATCCGGAAGAAGCTTGTGTTCAGCATCGATAAAAACCAACGCGAGTATTGCCGACGTAAAAACAAGATCGAACGGCAAGGCAGCGCTAAGACCGTCGTGCCATGCAACGGCAACAAACAAAACGGCTGTCAACAACTCTACTGCGGGATAACGCACTGAGATGTGCTCTTTGCACTGCCGGCACTTGGCGCCCAGGAGAATGTAACTAAGGACCGGTATGTTGTCGTAAAACGCGATCGCCGCGCCGCACGACGGACAGCTCGAGTTTGGAAAGACGATCGACTTTCCGTGCGGAACGCGATGAATTACAACGTTGAGAAAACTGCCGATGATCGCGCCAAAAATTCCCGCGACCACGTATCCAAGGAGAGGGGAAACGACGTGCAAGTCAGGCATCTGAATCCGTATTATCCGCGGTCTGTTTTTCCCAAAGCATCAAGTGCTTCAAAAACGCATGGTGCGCTGCGAAGCTCGCAATCGTAAACCCGGCAAAGCCGTCACGTATCCCGCCCTTCAAGATCAAGCTGCGAATAAACGCCGCTGGTCCAGCCGAAGCCACACCAAGCATCGAGGTGCGACGGCCCTCTTCAAACATCTGCCGCGCAGCGAGAGGCGCATAGCGCTCGCCAATCATGCGGTGATGATGCGCGGCATCTGGCGACGTGTAATGCAACAGATCGCCATTCAATCTTTCAACCCGTGAACCTGCATTCATCACGACCGACTCGTGAATGTGACGTTCCTTCCAGTGTCCTCGACTCTTCTTGAAGAGTCGCAACTGTCGATCAGGATACCAGCCGCCACCACGAATCCAGCGTCGTTGATAATAAGTGCGCCGTGCGATTTCGTAGCCATCGGCCAACTGAGTTTCAGGTCGCTTTCGCAACTCCTCGATCGATCTCTTGAGCTCATCGGAAACACGCTCGTCGGCATCGAGACTGAAGATCCACTCGTGCTTTGCCTGTTCGACTGCAAACTGTTTCTGCGCGCCGAAACCAGGCCATGCGTTCGTGATAACGCGCGCGCCCGAGGTTGCAGCAAGTTCTCGCGTCGCGTCGGCCGAGTTAGAGTCTACCACCACAATCTCGTCGGCCCATGCGACAGATTCGCAGGCGGCTTTAATATTCGATTCCTCGTTGAAAGTTATGATCGTGGCGCTGATCTGCATAAGAAAAAGGCCGCGGATTTCGCAGATTAACATGAATCTGCAAAATCTGCGGCCTTTAGCCGTTGAGGTTCAAACGCTATGGGTTGGTCGGCGATTCGACCACTACGTTGTTCACCCGCAGCGTGGTTGACGTCGCACGCTGTAGGTCGGCCAACGCCTTGTTGTAATCCGTCTCGGCTCTCAACTCGGAGGCACGCGCATTTGCGAGTGCGTTCTCACGTTGGAACAGCAAGAACGTCGTAGAGCGTCCGACCTGGTACAAGCGCTGCTCGCCTTCGAGTTGCGCTTCGGCGTTGACGCGCGCTTCGCGAGCCGAAAGCACTCGCTGTCGCGCTGACTCAACTGCCTGAGCGGAGTTACGAACATCGACTTCGATGGTCTGCTCCTGCGATCTCACCGATGCCTGTAACTGCTCCTTCTGAATTCGCGCACCCGCGAGGTTTGCTTCCGCGGTCTTGTTCTTGAACGGGAACGCGATCGCGACGCCAACCGTGATGTTGCGTGTGTCGCCACTGAACAGGTTATGCAGGTCGCGTCCGTAGCCGCCGATGAGGGTCGGATTTGGACCAGTTGTTGGCGCCGTTATGAGCGGCACGGTTGTCGAGGGTAGACCCAACGCGATCTGAGTATTACGAATCTCTTCGAGCAAAAACGCGTTTGGATTCGTCGCCGGATTGCCGGTGATGAGCGGTACCTGAGTTCCCGGCACCACGATGGTTCCGACGTTCTGACCGGCGAGACCAGTCAACGCCACTGTTCCGGTTAAATCAACCTGCGGCTTGGTCTGATTCTTGAAGAAGCTGATATCGATGTCGTTGATATCGTTCTGCAAGCGCAGGCGTCGCAGCTCGGGACGATTGTCGTGCGCGGCCTTCAAAGCGTCCGTGAGATCCACCGGATTAGTATCAAACTTCGGCGTGTCCGTCGGAGTAACCGCCGCAGACCATTCGGGGCTGCT
>DATDFT010000137.1:0-2897 GCA_036522475.1 Pyrinomonadaceae bacterium
CGGTGAGAAAACGTTTCCGGCTGGGAAGTACGAATTCGAGCGCATTTGGAAAAACTCAGACTCCGTGTGGGTGATCAGGCACAAGGACAATGTCGGCGAGTCAATGCTCCTGACCAGACCAGTACGTGCGAATGAAACCCAACAAGAAACACGTTTGGTCTTCCATCGCTACGGGGATCTTTATTTCCTGTCGGAGATTTGGACCGCGGGCGACGAGTTGGGACGTGAGATTCAGATGTCCAACCGCGAGAAGTCATTAGACAAAACGGTAGCTGAAAAACGCGAGAATCATATCCTGATTGCGCGTAGCAGATAATCAAACGGGGAGCACACACTGAAGGGAGCGAGGCCCTGACTTGGCGAGGTCAGGGCCTTGCTTTTTGTTTGAAAGTCGACTAGGAAGAAGTGGTGACGATTGACAAACCTTCCCGCCGCCAGTTCCTGCGATCCGCAATCGGTATTTACACGGGCGTAATTGTCGGCACGGCCTGGTCCAATCATGCCCAAAGACTCTACGTGGGAACGTACACGAACACCGCAGCGAAGAGTGAAGGTATCTACAGTTACTTGATGGATCCGGATACCGGCGCACTGTCGCGGGCGGGCTCGTTCAAATCAGACAACCCATCTTTTCTAACGATCGACGCGAGCCGGCGATTTCTGTATGCAGTGAATGAGATCGGCGACTTTCTCGGAAAGCCGAGTGGCGGCGTCAGTGCTTACGCCATCGACAAGCTCGGAAATCTGCGTCTGCTGAATGAACAGGCGACTCAAGGCGCAGACCCTTGTTATTTGACTATCGATGAGAAGAAACGAACGCTCCTCGTCGCAAATTACACTGGCGGCAACGTGAGCGTGTTGCCGGTACGTTCGGATGGAACGTTGGGAATGGTCTCCGAGGTTCAGCAACACGTAGGTTCCGGACCCAAGGAACAACAGAAAGGACCACACGCGCACTGCATCATCCTCGATCGCTCTCAGCGTCATGCCCTCTCCGCAGATCTCGGTATCGATAAGGTGTTGATCTATAACTTCGATCGCGCCACCGGAAAGCTCACGCCCGGCAAACAACCGTTCGCCGAACTCCAGCCCGGCGCCGGACCTCGCCATCTCGCATTTCATCCGAGCGGCAAGTATCTTTACGTGATCAGTGAACTCGACTCGTCTATGGCGGCGTTCAAGTACAACGAACAAGACGCCACCCTCACTCACATCGATACTGTCTCGGCTTTGCCCAGCGACTTTTCCGGTGCCAGTTACTGCGCGGACGTTCATGTGTCTATGTCAGGCAAGTTCCTGTACGGATCAAATCGCGGTCATAACAGCATCGTCGTGTTTGAGATCGATTCTGGTAGCGGCAAACTAAAACTGGTCGAACACGTCTCGACTCAAGGCGACTGGCCGCGCAACTTCACGCTCGACTCAGGCAAGTTCCTGCTCGTAGCGAATCAACGCTCGGACAACGTCGTCAGTTTCTCGATCGACGCCCAAACCGGGAGACTCAAACCGACCGGTCACATCGAATCGATCCCCGCACCCGTCTGCCTCAAATTTCTTTAGCCACAAAAAGGTACACAAGGCACATAAAGAAAAACCTGATTCCAATTTTCTTTTTTGTGTGCCTTTTGTGCCTCTTTGTGGCTAAAATACCTCCGATCCGAAATCCTGCCTGAGGACAGCTAAATAGATGCGAAATCCCGTACTTGCCCGAAGGGTATTCAGTCTGGCACTGTGCTTCGCGCTTCAACTCCCGCTAGTCATGAAAGCTCAGACCGCAAACGATCTCCCCGATAGCGACGAGTTCTTTCAGAGAACCAGTCATCGCGCTCCCGCACGCGACTACACGCAAAGGATCGACGACCTAATTGCGCGGATGACGCTCGAAGAGAAAGTCGGGCAGATGACGCAGCTCGCGCTGGCTATGGTCATCTCAGGGAAAGATCAGGATGCGAAGATCGATCAAGCCAAACTCGAGAAAGCGATCGTCAAATACGGCGTTGGCTCGATTCTCAACGTTTCGGATCAGGCGTTGCCCGTCGACAAGTGGCGCGACTTCATCGGACAGATGCAGGACACCGCGACGAAGAAAACCCGCCTCGGCATTCCGATTATTTATGGCATCGACTCCATCCACGGGGCCAACTTCGTGCAAGGCGCGACGCTCTTCCCGCAGGAGATCGGAATGGCCGCGACGTGGAACCCGGAGTTGATGAAGCGAGCTGCGGAGATCGCGGCGATTGAAACACGCGCCGCCGGAATACCGTGGAGCTTTTCTCCCGTGCTCGATCTTGGTCGCACTCCGCTATGGCCGCGTTTCTGGGAAACGTTCGGCGAAGATCCGTATCTGGCAAAAGTGATGGGCGTCGCGTTTGTGCGTGGACTCGAAGGCACTGACGTGTCGTCGCAGACCCAGGTTGCAGCGAGCCTGAAACACTACATGGGCTACAGCTTTCCGCTCACCGGCAGAGATCGCACGCCCGCATGGATTCCCGAAAACTATCTGCGCGAATATTTTCTTCCGACCTTCGACGCCGCAGTCAAAGCCGGCGCACGCACGATCATGGTCAACTCCGCTGAGATCAACGGTGTTCCCGGTCACGTCAACAAACATGTCCTGACTGACATCCTCCGAACCGAGCTCGGATTCAAAGGTTTCGTCGTTTCCGACTGGGAAGACATCAAGAAACTCGTGACGATGTGGCGCATCGCGCCGAACGAAAAAGAGGCGACGCGACTCGCAATCATGTCCGGCATCGATATGAGCATGGTGCCGAACGACTACAGCTTCGCCGATTATCTCGTCGCGCTTGTGAAGGAAGGTGCGGTGCCGCAGTCGCGGATCGATGAAGCAGTGCGCCGCATACTGCTGGTTAAGTTTGAGCTCGGCCTGTTCGACA
>DATDFT010000138.1:0-12796 GCA_036522475.1 Pyrinomonadaceae bacterium
GATGCGCGAAAGGTGCCGTTCGTCAGAAATGACTTCAGCGCAATAACAAACAGGAGCAGCGCGAGTGCAGACGCGATGTCGTTCTGGACGACGATAGAGTTGCCAGTGATGTTCGGTTCGGTTGCGAGTAGAAACGTCGCGATTAGCGCCGGTAGTGGTCCAAACAACTCACGCGTAAACCACCAGAGTGCGACCAACAGCAAGAGCGGAATAACGAGCACAGGCAATCTTCCGTACCACGCGATCTGTTCAAACTGCGGCGCACTTGTGTCGAAGAACGCCTCCTCGATCTTCACCATCCCATCTTCCGGATCCTCGGGTGTCGTCGCTTGCGTCCAGCCCGGTGATTCAAAAGGAAAATGCGGACGCAGGTGCCACAGTCCCATTCCGCTCAAGAGTTTTATGAGCGGCGGATGTTCCTGATTCAAGCGGTAGTCGTGAGTTAAAAGATAGGAATAACCGGCCGGCATGTGCATCGAGTCGTCAATGAACAAACCTTTTTGCGAGAGAAGCAGCAGGGAGACGATGAAACACGCCAGCAGCATTATTGCCAGCAGACTCCCCTCCCCTGCTCGACTGATCTTCACAAGATTAAGCTAACATAAACAACCTCCTCAGTCGTTTATCGTCATCCTTTGTGAATGTATATACTGACCGGCGATGTCGAGCGTAGAAATGAAAAAACGGCGCCATGGTCTGGTTGTGCTCGCTATCCTGGGCGCGTGGACGCTGTTTGGATTTTTCTTCTCGACGCAGCTTTATCTAAACATTCGTTACCACGGCAGGTCGCAAGCCTTTTCACTCATCCTCATACCTTGGCTAATCTGCGGTTATTTGTGGGCTGCGCTGACACCCGTCGCGTTGTTGCTGGCGCGGCGATTTCCGCTCGAGAAAGAATTGATAGTGCGGCGCGTCGCGCTACATCTACTGTTTGGCGTGCTGCTGTCGCTCTTGCAATTAGTTGCTTATAACTTCGTCTTCAATACGTTAGTGCACCGTTCGTCGGACTCGCTTTTCCCGCTCGGGCCCTTTCAGGATGTTCTTGTCGGTCAGTTTCACTTTAATCTGCTGCTGTATTGCGTGCTCGTCGGACTGTATCAAACGTTTGACTACTATCGCCGGTTCCGCGAACGCGAACAGCGCGCGACTCAACTCGAAGTCGAAGCAGCGCAACTCGAGACACAACTCACCCGCGCCCAACTGGACGCACTTAAAATGCAGCTCCACCCGCATTTTCTCTTCAACACACTCAATACGATTTCCGTTTTGATGGAGGAAGACGTCGGCGCCGCGAACGAAATGTTGCTGCGCCTGAGCGACCTGCTTCGCGCCGCGCTCAAGAACAACGAAGCACACGAAGTCACACTCGAAGAAGAACTACAGTTCCTGGAAAAGTACCTGCAAATCGAACAGGCACGGTTTCAGGATCGGCTTAAGGTCCGAATCGATCCTGCGCCTGAAACCTTGACCGCCTATTTGCCAAATTTGATCCTCCAGCCGCTGGTCGAAAACGCAATTCGCCACGCGGTTGCGCCGCGAGCGACAGAGACGCTGATTGAAATTCGCTCGCACAAACATGACGGACACCTGCATCTGTCAGTGAGTGATAACGGCGAAGGCATGGTGGACCATGCAACTCCGACGAACGGAATCGGTTTGCGCAACACGCGCGCTCGTCTCGAAAAACTTTACGGATCGAATCAGGACTTCAGACTAGAAACTGCGTCGGGCGGCGGAGTACACATTTCGATAATCATCCCCTTCCGCAACCGAGACGAGGAAGAATGACTCGCGCTGACCCAATCCGCGTCCTGATCGTCGACGACGAGCCGGTTGCGCGGCGCGGACTGCGAAACCAACTAAGAAAGACCGGCGACGTCGAGGTCATCGGTGAAGCAGGAAACGGCCGCGACGCTGTCGAGACAATCATTCAAACGCGTCCCGACCTCGTTTTTCTCGACGTGCAGATGCCTCTGCTCGACGGCTTTCGCGTGATCGAAACTCTAGCTGAAGACAATCTGCCGCCTGCGATCGTATTTGTGACCGCATTCGACGAGCATGCGATTCGCGCATTTGAAATCAACGCACTTGATTACCTGCTCAAGCCAGTCGATCCAAAGCGGCTACAGAAAACTCTGCAACGCGCGCGCGAACAGATCCGCAGCATGGGTACCGCCGATCGCGATGAAAAACTCTTCGCACTCCTGCACGATCTACAGTCGCGCAAGACCGACTACCTCCAGCGGTTCGTAGTCAAGAAAGCCGGACGCATTATTTTTCTCGACGCGAGTGAGATTGAGTGGGTAACGTCAGAAGGTAACTACGTTCAACTGCACAGCAAAGGCAAGTCGCACCTCCTGCGCGAGACGATGGACGGTCTCGAGGACAAGCTCGATCCGCGCGAGTTCATTCGTATTCGTCGCTCGACGATTGTTCGCACAGAGATCGTCAAAGAACTACAACCTTTGTTCAACGGCGAATACGCCGTCATCCTCAAAGACGGAACACAACTGCAATCAAGCCGTCGCTATCGCAAGAACCTCGACGCGCTGTTGAAAGTCTAAACCTTACTGCCGCTTTTCACAGTTTATTGACCGTTTATCACAAGGCCGTTGTCGCCTGGCGAACAGGGTCGATAAGTTTCTGCGCCAAAGGAGAAACAAGATGAGAAAACCTGCATTACTCCTGCTGGCAATTCTTGTTGCGTGCACGGTCGAAGTGCGAGCACAGTCAACAACCCCTTCCGAAGCTGACAAAGCTGCCATCAAACAAACCGCGCTTGACTACATAGAAGGCTGGTACGAAGGCGACGCTGAGCGAATGGAACGCGCACTACATCCGGAACTGGCGAAACGGATCGTGCGCACAAATCCGCAGGGCCAGAGTCGTTTGGACCAGATGAGTGCGATGTCACTGGTCCAGGGGACGCGTCGGGCGTGGGGCAAGCAAACGCCGAAGGAGAAACAACAGAAGGACGTCACGATTCTCGACGTTTTCGAGAACGCTGCATGCGCGAAAGTTGTCGCTGCTGACTGGGTAGACTATCTTCAGCTCGCGCGCTGGAACGGCCACTGGGTTATCGTCAACGTGCTTTGGGAAATGAAGCCGCAACCAAAATAGGACCGCGTCGCAAACGTGGCATGACTGTTGCTCAATCTCCACTCCGTTCGCCCCCGAGCTAAATTAGTGGAGTAGGAGCATTGATAATGTATCGAAATCGCGTATTACGAACGTTATTAGTTCTGCTGTTAATGTTCTCTTTCGCATTCGCGGTTCCAGTCGCAAGCGGCCAACGCAGGCGTTACCATAACCCTGAATCCGGGAAAAAGAAGGCCGCGAAGCGCATCGGCATTGGCACAGCCATCGGAGCCGGCGCGGGCGCTTTGATCGGCGGTAGAAAAGGCGCACTCATCGGCGCAGGCGCGGGCGCAGGCGCCGGCACAGCGTATCACTATCACAAGAAGCGGCAGTGGCGACACCGCCATCGCAGATATCGCAGAGGCTAAGTGTAAGCCGGGAGCCTTGGAGCGGGCATCAAGGCTCCTGACATCTATTGTTACTCGTCACACCTCACGATATCGCTGTATCTCTCGCTTCTGGACCGGCGAGAGGGCACTATTGTCGAAGGTTATTGCCTGTCATACACGACAACGTTCGTAACTTTCTTACCTTGCGCGTCAGTTGAATTGGTTGTCACGGTGCGCGTCTTCCCGTCGCTTGAGACGACGACGCGACCTGTCAAAGTCACTTTGCCGCCTTTCTTCGCGGTAAGCTCGAGCGTGTTCTTGTTAATCATCCGGTAAGAGCGCGTGTCAGAACCAGCATCGCCCGTTACCGGATAATCTTTTCCGTCAAACTTTCCGGTCCATTCATGATGAACGGCATTGCCGTTTTCATCAACTCCATCGACTGTGACCTTGGTCTGGTCACCGGCCGCTTCATAAACAACCGTGTTATTCCTCGCTTTGCCTGCAAACTTTGACTTGGCTTCATTCAATTTCCAGGTGCCCAACTGCGGGTTACCCTGAAAACCCAGCGCCATGCTGACAAAAACGAGGGAGATTGTTAATGCAATCGCTTTTGCTTTCATGTGGTCCTCCACCAGAAGAATTGTGGGTGTGAGGCGCATTCTATGCCTGCTGATGCTGCACTGCAACAAAGGCGTTGTGATCACCATAATGGATATTGACTTTCAAAGTAACAAGGTGTAGAGATGCGCTGTTCCAAAGATTCCTATCGGTAGTTGCCCCTGATAACTGAATTCATGTCTCTCGCATTGTGTGCGGTCTTGCGAGTTCAAGTAGAAAGGAAAACAAATGACAAATAGCGGGAGTAAGTCCTTACGGAGGTCGGTTGGCTTCCTTTTACCTTTAGCCATTGTTCTCTTCCTGACGGTCCCGACTCAAAAAAGCTCCGCTGCTCCGTCAGAACAGGTCATATTCAGTGGAGTCGGTTTCGCCGACAGTGGCGACTGGCAGAGTCCTGTTGGTTTTTGGATTTGGTGCCAGGCTGACGGAACTGGTCCGTACGGGCAGGGTCATGCATGCGCGGGAGCGATGTACGTCTACGCGCAGGCGATTACGGTCGGAGTGCATGGTCAGATTACCGAAAACGGCGATGACACTTACACCATGCGCGTTTCTTCCAACAAGCCGGGAGTACTTCAAGCCACTCTCCACAACCTGTCGGATGATTTGACCAACGGGCCCACGAATGACGTGGAGTTCACTGTCGCGACGGATGCCGGAACAGCCAGTGGTGTTTCAGATACCGCGGTGGTGAACGTGACCGGACCCGGCGACTAAGTGAACTTCGTAAGCGCGGGCCGCTCGCCCGCAGGCGAAAGAAACTATACCCCTGCTGCTTGTGCTGTTAGGTTGCGGTTTATCTAGAAATACGAGGTTGCGGAATGCGCGTTCTGCTCAGTTCCGCAACCTTCGTAGCTTCAGAAAGGGTTCGTCAATCGAGCCGCTCTGTTGATGTGGAAGTCACGCGCCGCGACCTGTCTTTTGTTGCAGCTCTTCAATCCGCTTGGACGCTTCAGCTTTGGTCAGGTTTAGATCGACCTCCTCACCGGCTTCGTCTGCCAGGGTTTGAAGATACGAGCGTTGCGCACCCGTTATTTCTTCGTCACCTGTTTTCCAATCGTCCGGATCTTTGATCATGTTCGAGTTCTGATCGTCGGTCGTCATTAAGTTACTCATCTATTAACACCTCCGAAATATTTATATTCCTCATGTTCGTGGCCTCACGTTACGAAACTGTTTCAGAAGTGCAACACGTTTTCGGCGATAGGCCGCTCGTGCTCGTTTGCTTTTGTGGCTTACGCGTGACGCGACAAACACAAAAGAGTGACATCCCTCTACTATTCAAGAGCATTCGATGAACAGTTACCGCGGAGAGACGTCTGTCGGGCGCATGCTTACTCTCGACGCCATGCGCGGCGGGGCGGCGTTGGCAGTCGTGACTTATCACGCTCTTGGCGTGGGGCCACGGACCGCAACGAGCGGATGGGAGGCGTGGTTGCCGCTGATTACCAACTACGTCGTTCATTTTGCGTTTGCCGGAATCTATCTGTTCTTCGTGATCTCCGGGTTTTGCATTCACCTGCACTGGGCCAAAGCTCGCGCCGCCGGCATTCACGAACCGACGATTGACTTCTTCACCTTCTGGAAACGCCGCGTCCGCCGCTTGTACCCGCCATACTTCGCCGCGCTTGCGATCTACCTTTGCTACATCGCATACAAAATTCCCGTACACGTTACAGGCGCTTACTTGTGGGACGTCGTGCTTCATGCATTCATGCTGCACAATCTGGACCTGCGGACGACCTACACGATCAACGGCGCATTCTGGACGCTCGCGATCGAAGAACAACTTTACCTCGCTTATTTCCTGCTGCTCGCCTTGCGTATTCGTTATGGTTGGACCAGGACGTTGCTGTTGTGTTTTTCGGCGCGTGTTGCCTGGCTAATCATCGCCCACTGTTTGAGCACGTCATTCGACATCCGCATTCCTGTGACCGAAGCGGCTGCGACAAACTGGTTCATCTGGGCCTTAGGAGCGTTAAGTGTCGAGGCGGCGCTAAAAATAACCAAGTTGCCCGCGTGGTGTTTTCGGATTCCAGTCGCAGCGCTGACTCTAGGCTGCGCAATGGCCCTCGCTCAGTTGTTACCGTTGGTGGACCAGACAGGCTGGGTACATGACATCGGATGGCTCATCATGCATCCGGCATGGGGTGTCGGATTTTTCGTTCTCGTAAATTACGCGGTTGCGGCAGAACAACGTTGGCGAGCGAACTCGGCACCCACACCGCGCTTGATCCCGGCGCTTGCGGCCGTCGGTCTGATCTCATACTCACTTTATCTGTCGCATTCGTTCGTATTGATGCACTGGTACTGGTTCGGTTTCACTAGACTGCACATCCTCACGATTTCATTATTGATACTGACGCCGTTGTCCGTTGTGTTTGCGTGGCTGTTCTTCCGTGTATGTGAACGACCCTTCATGACCTCGACTGCCCAGAGAAGACGTGCGAAACCGGAAAATGCGGGTGTAGTTGATGAAGGAATCGCGTTAGCTGGTTAGCGCTCAGGTGCAGCCTGCCATGGAAGATAAACGCAAATGAACGCGGATCAGATCTGATCCACGTTCATTCGCGTTCATCTGCGGCTAAATGACTGCTCAGTCTTAAGTCGTAAGCGCTTTCTCAGCCTTATGTCGAACGAGCGCGTAATTCAGATTAGGTAGTGAATTGAATTTCGCGGCGCGCTGGTAATTATCTCTCGACTTCGTAGCATCACCCTTCTCTTGATACGCCCAACCAAGAAGGTAAAGCACATCCGGGTTCTGTTGATTTGCCTGCGACAACTCCGCGACGGCCGCATCGAAGTTCTTTTCCGCGAGTGCAATCCTGCCGGCGAGCTCGTGCGCCTGCTTGAGTTGGTTCGCGTTCTTCGCGGCTTCTACGCCTTTGCGGAAAACATCAGTCTCAGTCTTCGCCGTAGCCAAGTCCTTTTTCGCGATCGCTACGCGAGCGAGATTGTAATGCTCGAACCGCGCGGCGTTTGCTTTGATCTCATTCGACAGACCCGAGTCAGTGGTCGTCTTCAAAGCCTGTTCGTACGCGTTGCGAGCATCGTCGTACTTACCCATGTCGAGCAGGATGTTGCCTTTCAACTGAAGGTCTCCCGTCATCCCTGCGGCATCGTTACTCTTCTCGGCGATCGCGTACTGCTTCGCGACTTCCGCCAGCGCCTCATCGTATTTTCCGCTATCAAGTGCAACTACCGTCTGGCCGAACAACGCGGTGCGGCGCTCACCATCGGTGCGAGCTTTTTGCATCATCTTCTCCAACTCGGCCTGTGCTCCGCTCGCGTTTCCTTTGTAAGTCAAAGCCGCGGCGATTCCGAAATGCGAGTTGATGAAGTTGGGTTCGATCGAGAGCGCCTTGTTGTACTGCGTGATCGCTTCGTCAAACCGGCCCATCTTCAGTAGCAACTCGGCATACGAGTCGTACGGGTTGGGGTCGTTTGGAATGAGTTCGATGTACTTCTTGAACGCGTTCTCCGCGTCGCTGTAAGCCTCGTTTTGTCGATACGCGTACCCGAGAATGTTGAAGGCGGTGGAGTAGTCAGGCGCGAGCTCGGTTGCTTTTTTGTAATGCGTGATGGCCTGGGTGAAATCCTGCTGACCAAAGTAATAACCGCCGAGATTGAAGTGCGCCCGCTCATCATTCGGATACGCAGCCACGAGCTTCTCGAGGATCTCTTTCTGCTTGGTCGGATCGCCATTCGCGCCGGCTTCGGCGGCCTGAATCAACATGCGTTCACCGTCAGAGGCTTTGTCTGACAGCGCCACCGCCTTTTTCAAGTGCTCAAAAAACTCTTTGCCCGTGGGCGAAGCCTGCGCACGATTGAGCTCGGCAAGCGCGAAGTTCGGGTCGAGCGAAAGGGCTTTGTCGTAGTGCGCCACCGAATCGGTGATACGAAGTTTTTCCGCGAGATCGCGACCCGCAAGAAACTCTTTCCGCGCGTCATCTGAAGATGTTGTCACCGGAATCTTGCCGTTTTTGGTGGTCGCGTCAGCCGATGCGGCGATGGTTTTGCTTGGCTCCATTTGCTGGCAACCGCAAAGAATGAAGGCGCCCGCAAGTAGCATCAGGAACAATGAAGTCGATCGATGGTGTCGCATGGTTAATCGCGCTCCTTTGAGTAGATGAGCTGGTTCGAGACCTGGGGAGATCGGTACTTTCATGGATAGCGCGCGATGATAGGCAGCGGCGACAAGGGCGCCAAAGAATTTTGTGACGAAGAGGCTCTTACAATGCAGGAGTGGGATGCTGCATGGGTTCGGATGCAAAATGTTAACTCGCGCTACTTTTTTCCGTTCTGCCGTTTTTCTTGTCCCACGAGTGCGACGGCCTGCTTGGCCTGTGAGGCATGCCACTCCGCGGCTCGCAAATGGTGTTCGGCGAGTTTGAGGTCCTGATTCCGAATACACCTCGCCGCACTCGTGAGATTCCGAATGACGTCGTTAATTGATCTGTACGCAGAGCGCAGTTGCTCCAATTCGCTCGTCGCTCGTGGAGCAAAGCCGATCGAAGACATGCACCCGAACGTAACGCGCCAATTTTCGGTTGGCAACAACTATTACCAGTTGAAGACGAACTCGCGCACAAGATTGATTCCGAAGCCGGTGAGGAGCGAGGTGCTTCCACTTCGCAGGCCGTCTTTGTAATTGTAACGATCAGGATACCAGGTTTCGCGTGCTACGATCGCGCCGGTGTAGATTCCGGCGAAGCGCGGCACTGAGACCACTCGATCACCGCTCTTCGTGCGCGAGGTCACGTTCTGAATGAGTGCGTCTTTGAAACGCGGAAAGAAGCCGTCGCGTTTGCTTCGTTGAAAGCCTGTATCGAGACCCATCGCTTCATCGAGGCCGTAGGTGACGGTCTGGTTAATTAGGTTCTGGCCCATACCGGAAGCGAATCGCCTTCCGTATCCTTTCGCGCCCTGTCCCCACTCCTCCGGCGAATCGCGCCATTGACCGATGCCCGCCGATGCAGCGGTGCGCGCCAGCGCGAATGGACCAACCGCGCCCGAAACGTAACGCTTGAAGCGTTCGTGCTGGGTCGGAAAGACGTAGTCCTGAGTCGTCGCTGCACTACTTGTCGTTGCCGGATGCTTGCTGTGATCCTTCTTCACATCCTGACCATAAACCGAAAGTATCACCACTAACGAAATCACTAGGATCCCCATCGTTCTAAAAACTCGCCGCATGACTTTCCCTTCCGTGTTCATCAATTTTTCGCCGCAATAAGGCACAAGGGTACACAAAATGGCTGCTTCAATAATTCGCCTCTTTGTGCTTGTTTTGTGCTTTTTTGTGGCTCGTTAAGGTTTGTCGGTGACCTTGAGTTCTTTGACCGGGACGCCGTCGCTCCAGCGACCCATGAAGCGTTGTTGTGGAGTGTTGCCGAGGGCGTATTCCCGGTTCTTGCCGGTGAAGGCGGCGTCGCAGAGGCCGTCGAAGAGTTTCCAGGTGCCGTAGTAGTCGAGAGCGTTGACCATCATTGTCTCCGGGCGGACGCGCCGTTTTACTTGCGGTGCATCGCCAATCGGATCCGCAGTTCCGGGCGGAGACCCGCTCACGCCCTCACCACTGTCGTAACTCTTATCGATTGCCGTCGGCGCGCGATGGCTCGCGATGAGCGTCGGTGTTCCATGTGTGTCGGAAACGAGCGTGATGAAATCTTTGTTGGCTGCCGGAATGCGAGTTGATTCGTAGTAAATCCGCTTTGCATCCGTCTCGCGCACGAGTGAGTCCCGATCCCCTGCAACTGCGAGCAAGAGCGTGGCCGGCGGTAGCTTCTTCAAATCCGCGAGCTCAAAGTTTATCGGCGCCTCCGTAATCCCGGGCTCGACGCACATCAACGCTCGCACGTGTGGCAGTTTTGACTCAGCAGCCAATGCCGCCACGTTCGCCGCAAGCAAACCACCCATGGAGTGTCCGACTGCCGCAAACTTATTCAACTCAGGAGTGACGTGTCCCTTCTCAGTTTGTAAACGATCCAACGCATCCTTAACGGCAGCGATCGTGTTTGGCGTGAAGTCTTTGAGCGACGTCAGCAGCGAGGCTTGATAGCGAGGATAGATGACGATATTGCCGCGCTTTACGAGGTGATCGATCCATGCACCGTAGTAGAGCGGGTTCATGCCGCCCCAACCGTGCAGGAAAACAATCACCGGCGCACTGCGCGGCTTGGGCGAGTCAGGCTCGAAAATCCAGTATTCCTGACCGCCCTTGCCGTAGTGATTTTTGATAACGCTTGTATGCGAGTACTGGCTGCCGCCTGGACCACTCGCAGGCTGCAACGGAGGCATGACTCCCTGCGATGAGACCATCGTCAGGGAGAGAAGCACGAGCGCTAAACTCAAAATTGCCCGCACAAAAACCTCCGCTTATTAATTAAGCGCGATGCGCGACCACTTCCAAATACTCCCCATCGACCACAGTGGTTCCATCAGTTGCCTGATTATTCGCCGCCCAAAGCTCCTCGAGATCCTTTCTCAGAGCCGCCTGGGCGTTGTCGTCGAGCGCGCCAAATGCTTTCTGCGTGGGACCATAGTAAAGCCGAAAATGCTCGACAACTTCAGCGGGAGAGAACGGAAACGCAAAGTGAATGTTTTGAAGCCGAGTATCGATCTTCGAGATGCCTTCAGCGAACCGTTCACGAACAATCTCTTCCACGCCCCAGAGCACCGGCGACTTCATGCCCGGCGGCAACGGAAAATGCGCCGCCGTAGTCTTAAACATTCTTCCGATGAAACCGCCCGGCGTCCAGTTGGCCATCGCGATAAAACCGCCGGGACGGCAAACTCGCTTCAGTTCCGACGCCACCAACTCCGGACGCGGCGCGAACATCGCACCAAACATCGTCACGACTGCATCGAAAGCAGCGTCGCCATAAGGCAAAGCCTCCGCGTCACCTTCGTCAAACTGCACATTCAAACCTTCGGCTTTCGCGTTTTCACGAGCTTGCTCAATAGAGTTTGGTGCAATGTCCACTCCAGTGACGGTAGCGCCGGTCCTCGCGGCCGGCAGCGCAAGATTGCCGGTGCCGCACGCGACGTCGAGAACCTTCATGCCCGGTTTTAGATCAAGCCGCTTGATAAAATCCTCGGCCTGATCCGAATAGAATCTTGCGATCTGTCCGAAATCACCCGCAATCCAGGTCGCTCGCAGTTTGGTCTTTAGAGCGGCCAGTTCAGAAGTTGCTCCACTTTCCATCTTTTGATCCCTTTCTTTCGAGACACGCCGAATTCGGCGTTTATTCTATCTACGTTGTGTCCCCCAATCAGCCACACTCTGGCATAGCTCGTGCCATGAACCTATGCGTCGAGCATTTTGCGTAACAAAAGAATTCACCTACGCAGAATTGGTCCATAAGTGACGGGCTTTCCGTATGTTAACGCGCATTAAGTGCTTTCTTTGTACCTTGCTGGTCGGTCTGGCTGCAAGCACGGTCTGGGGCCAGGCGTCGCTCGCCGATTTTCAAAAGTCGCTACAGGAAAAAGCACCCTTTCAGCCAGCTGACTTCGCCGCGCTTCAGCTTAACCAACCGGTGGTCCGGCTCGCGCCGACCTCCAATAAACAGGAGATCGCCGTCACGGGTCTCGTAAACATTCGCGCCGGCGCGGAAGAGTTTCTGCGCTCGTACCGCGAAAGCATGACGCAGAAGACCAACTCCGCGATTCTCGAAATCGGCAGTTTTGGTCCTGAACCAAGCATCAACGACCTCGCCGGCCTGACACTCGACGCCGGCGACATCGAAGATCTGAAAGACTGCGTTGTCGGCGATTGCCAACTGAAACTCTCTGCGCCCATGATCGAACGCTTCCGCAACGAAATCAACTGGGACGCACCTAACTACCAGCTCGCCGTAACAAATCTTTTCAAACAAATGCTGTTTGAATACGTGCGGGACTATCGAACACGCGGCGAAGCGGCGCTCATCGAATACAACGACAAACGTGACGAGGTCAGCCTGGCGACGGAACAGCGAGCGCTCAACGCCGGTCCGAGTTACATCAACGATCTTCTGACTAACGCAAAGTCCGAATTGCAACCGGCGGACGACAGTATCGTCTGGTCCAAGATAAAGTTTGGACTGAAACCCGTCATCGCCATCAATCACATCCGCATTTATAAGCGCGACAGCGAGACTGGACCACAAGTGCTGATCGCGTCGAACCAGCTTTACGCGAACCACTACTTCAACGCCTCACTCGCGTTGACGGCGTTTGTGAACGTTCCCGGTGCAACTCAAGGCGCTTACCTCGTTTACGAAAATCGCTCGCGCGCCGACGGACTCGAGGGACCGTTTGGTAAAATCAAACGCGGCGTCGTTGAGAAAAAAGCGCTCGAAGGT
Source organism: Pyrinomonadaceae bacterium (assembly GCA_036522475.1). GTDB lineage: Bacteria > Acidobacteriota > Blastocatellia > Pyrinomonadales > Pyrinomonadaceae > PSRF01. The sequence goes on from DATDFT010000138.1 coordinate 12,434, forward strand.
TTGAAGGCGATTCTCGAACACTCGCAGGCGAGTCTCGGTGGATCACCGTTGGCAGCTAACACCGACGACTACGCCACGTACGAGTCGTACGGCTGGGGCCAAAGACTCTTCGGCGGCATTCGCCCATTGTTGTGGTTACTGGTATTGTCAGCATTGATTGCGCTTTTGGTGCTTGGCAAGCGGCGAGTTGATAACGTCAACGCATCCAAGGCAAAATCCCTTAAGCCAGAAAGCGCCAAGAGTTAAAATCCATTCTTCACAGGGAGGGAGAAATGTTAAAGAAGCAATTCATTGCATGGGTTGTAACTGGAATCGTCATGGGATGCATGTTGTCGTATGTAGTCGCCCAGCACAGCGGACACA
>DATDFT010000139.1:0-4320 GCA_036522475.1 Pyrinomonadaceae bacterium
GTCGACGATTTAGTGGACAGGATTTGCAAGATTTTCAGGATTAAACAAGATGCATCTTGAAAATCATGCAAATCTTGTAAATCCTGTCTAAATTGAGCTATGAACCGACTAATCTTCGCCAGATGTTTATCTCTAAGCGATCGCCCGCTGCTCGAAGTTCGAAATCTATAGCTTATGAAGATACGAATCACATTACTCGTCGGCGTTTGCTTGTTGGCTGTAGCCCCCGCCAACCCCCAAACACAAAACCCTCCGCCCTGGAACCTGTACACAGTCAAGGGTGAACATTTATCAATTGCCTTACCGGCTCTTCCAGCGATGGAGACCAGCAAGGAAACGCGAGCGCGTCCGCAGAAGGATCGCCAGAGACGCGTCATCAAGTGTTCGTCGAAGGGTGTGGTTTACGTCATTCACATTGTCGAGAATCCGAAGCCGCGGCTGTCTTTGGAGTCATTTATTCAGGAACAAACGACGACGAAGCCGGCCGAGAATCTTACTGCCGAAGGTGATTTCAATCTCGAGGGCATTAAGGGCAAAGCGTTTAGTTATCCCGATAAGAAGGGCATGGTCCAATTCTTTGCGAAGGATGACAGACTTTATGAGGTTCGCGCGTATGGCGCGTCCATAGATGATCCGAAAATTGCGACATTTTTTCACTATTTAACTTTGAAGAAGCAAGAAGGCGCGATTCAGGTTTCTGAAAACGTTCAAGCCGGAACCTTTGACGCCCTCGAAACTCTTTACATTGGAAAGCAAGTCGATACCAAGGCTCGTCTGATAAAAAAACCCGAGCCTGCTTACACCGAAAGAGCCAGAGGCGCGCAGATCACCGGCACCGTAATTTTAAAATGCATTTTTGCAGCCGACGGCACTGTCAAAAACATTCATGTAGTTTCAGGGTTGCCATATGGATTAACGGAGAGAGCTATCGAGGCCGCTCGTAAAATAAAGTTCATTCCAGCCGTCAAAGACGGAAAAAACGTTTCGATGTGGATGCAGCTCGAATACAATTTCAATCTCTATTGATCGCCGATGGCCCACCTGCTCGAAGTTCGAAATCTTCAGACGCATTTTCCGACTCGCGCCGGACTGGTGCGTGCGGTTGACGGCATTAGCTTTTATCTCGATCGCGGCGAGTTGCTGGGACTTGTCGGCGAGTCTGGTTGCGGGAAGTCCATGACGGCGCTCTCCATCATGCGACTGATCGCGCCGCCCGGAAAGATCGTCAATGGCGAAATCCTTTTCGACGGCAAAGACCTGCTTAAACTCTCTGACGCCGAGATGCGCGAGATGCGCGGTGATGACATCGCCATGATCTTTCAGGATCCGATGACGTCGCTCAATCCTGTCTTCACAGTCGGCGAGCAGATTGCCGAAGCACTGCGGCTACATCGCAAGCTGTCGAAGAAGCAGGCACGCCAGGCGACGATCGAGGCGATGCGTGAAGTCGCGATTCCCGATCCGTCGCGGCGCATCGATGACTATCCACATCAACTTTCCGGCGGCATGCGACAGCGTGTCATGATCGCGATGGCGCTCGCCTGCAATCCGAAACTGTTGATTGCGGACGAACCGACGACAGCTCTCGACGTCACGATTCAGGCGCAGATTCTCGAGTTGCTCGACGAACTGAGAAAGCAACGGCAGTTGGCTGTGTTATTGATCACGCACGATCTCGGTGTCGTTGCCGAAGTTGCGGATCGAGTCGCAGTGATGTACACCGGAAGAATAGTCGAAGAGTCGACGGTCGATGAGTTGTTTGCACGGCCGAAGCATCCTTACACCGAAGGCTTGCTGCGTTCGGTGCCGAAACTCACCAGCACGGACGTGATTCACAAAGAACGTCTGGAGACGATTGAAGGTGTCGTGCCGCGTCCGACCGATTTGCCGCCGGGTTGTCACTTCGCGCCGCGTTGTTCTTATCGTATGCCTCGTTGCACGGTGGAAGAGATTCCGCTTTACCAACTCGACGGCAGCGTGCAGGTGCGCTGTGTACTTTACGATCTAGCTGCCGCCGTAGCGGCGGACCACGAAGGTGTTCATGAGCGCCCAAGTTGAGATAGACAAACAGACTGGTCCACCGCCGCTACCGCCGGCACCTTTAACGGAAGGCAGGCTCGTCAGCGTTCGCGGGCTCGTGAAGCATTTTCCCGTCGAGGGTTCTGACGACGTGGTGCGCGCGGTTGATGGTGTGTCGTTCGACATCTATGCGGGCGAGACGCTTGGACTCGTGGGCGAGTCAGGTTGCGGAAAGTCGACGGTCGGGCGTTGTCTGCTTCGTTTGATCGAACCCACCTCGGGCCAGGTTCTTTTTCAAGGACGCGACATTCTCGCGCTTGGGAAGAAAGAGCTGCGCGAGATGCGGCGCGAGATGCAGATCATTTTTCAGGATCCGTACGCGTCGCTGAATCCGCGTATGAAGATTGGCGACATCGTTGCCGAGCCGCTCGTGATTCACAAACAGGGCACGAAGAGCGAACGTCGCGAGCGTGTCGCGAGTCTGCTGCGCCGTGTCGGTCTCGATCCCGATTACATGAACCGGTACGCGCATGAGTTTTCGGGTGGGCAACGGCAGCGCATCGGCGTCGCGCGCAGCCTCGCGCTGAATCCGAAGTTGATTGTTGCTGACGAGCCGGTGTCGGCGCTGGATGTGTCCGTGCAGGCGCAAGTGGTGAACTTGCTTCAGGAACTTCAGGAGGAGTTCAAGCTCACTTACTTATTCATCTCGCACGGGCTGGCCGTTGTCGAACATATTTCAACTCGCGTTGCGGTCATGTACCTGGGCCGGATCGTTGAGATCGCAGGCGCTGCGGAGTTGTACGCGCAGCCGCTTCATCCGTACACTCAGGCGCTGTTGTCGGCAATTCCGATTCCCGATCCGAAGCAGAAGCGCAAGCGAATCATTTTGCAGGGCGACGTGCCGACGCCGATCAATCCGCCGTCAGGTTGTCGCTTTCGCACGCGCTGTCCGATCGCGATTGAGGAGTGTGCGCACATCGATCCGGAGTTGCGCGAGGTCTCGCCGGGACACGAGGTCGCGTGCATCCGCGTGCCGGGTTGGGCCGCGGATTGAAACCTTAGTTATTATTGCGACGTATCTACGCCTCGCGTTTGCTATGAGGCATTCACTTCGGACGGACAGCTTTCTCACCCGTCCATTGATCCTGGAGGATACTGATGAGCGATATGATTGCACCGCCGACTACGTCTGCGCCTGGCGAACCGGAAATGTCTACGGGCGAGACCCTGACCGGCATCTTCTTCGAGCCATCCCGAACATTTGACGCCCTGCGCACAAGGCCGCGCTTTCTCGTTGCCGGCATCATTCTGTTGGTCGCGGTCATCATTGTAACGGCTCTCCTCTATATGAGAGTTGACATGGGCCAGTTCATACGCGACCGGATCGAGCAGTCACCCAACGCGGCCCAGATAAGCGAACAGCAGAAAGAAACGCAAGTTAAGTTCGGAAAAATTCTCGGTATGGTGCTGATTCCTGTATCGGTGCCGGTAACGATTGCGGGTGGCTCTGCTTTGTACCTCCTGCTTGTGCTGGCGTTTGGCGGATCGATTAATTACAAGAAGGCGCTCTCGGTATGGACTTATTCGTCTTTACCTCAGCATCTGCTGGGCGCGCTGATCGCCATTTTGGTCTTGTTCTTGAAATCGCCCGATTCAATTCAGCCGGAGCGTTTGGTAGCGACTAATCCCGGGGCTCTTATGGGTGAGGGGACATCGAAAGTATTGGTGGCCGTTTTGAGTCAAATTGATCTGCTCAAGTTCTACGGACTCTTTTTGGCGGCGATCGGGCTGCGAAGAATCGCCAAGCTTTCGTCGGGCCAAGCCTGGGGAGCGGTACTAACTCTCTGGATCCTTGGACTCTTACTGGCAGTCGCTTCAGCCGCTCTTTTCGGCCGGTAGTGTAAAGATAGAGTTGGGCCACAAAAAGTCACATAAGGCACATAAAAAAAGCCTCATTCTGATTCTCTCAATGAGAAAATCTCTTTGTGTGCCTTATGTGCCTTTTTGTGGCTCTACTCGTAGCGCAGCGATTCGATAGGATCCAAACGGGCGGCTTTCCATGCGGGCCAGAGACCGAAGATTAGTCCGATGCCGACGCTCGCGAGCAAGCCGCCAACGGGCGCCCAGAGCGGCACGTAAGACGGAAGCAGAAGTCGCAACAGCAGAGTCAGTCCCCAACCGACCGATAGACCAACAATTCCTCCGAGACCCGTCAACGTCGCGGCTTCGATCAAAAACTGCCACATGATGTCGCTCTTCTTGGCGCCGATCGCTTTGCGCACGCCGATCTCGCGAGTGCGC
>DATDFT010000140.1:0-4128 GCA_036522475.1 Pyrinomonadaceae bacterium
ACGATCCGTCCAAGTGAAAGGTTTAACCTGAGGTATAGCTTTAACTTAGCGAGCCTGCAAAAAAACATTCTTGCTTGACAGCTTTGTTAACTTGTCTTAGACTGCGCCGTCGTTTCAATGCAGGGACGGCAGTTTCAGCGCCCAGCATCCCGATCCACAAGCTGTAAGAAATGAGTTTCGTTAGTTTTGCCCCCGTAAGTCTGTGCATGTTGAATTAGCGCTCCCCGCGCTTTTCATCATGCATTTTTTGTTGATTGTGTGTTTCCGTCTAGCACCACATCAGGGTGCGACCCGGCTCACAAGCATTAACCTAGTCGACGGAAAAGCCGTGCGCGCTTTTGCGTCCGTTCTACCGAATCGTTAGGAGGATTCGTTGTTATGTCTAGAATAACCGGTAAGGTCAAGTGGTTTAACAATTCGAAGGGTTATGGCTTCATCGAGCAACCAGGCTCTTCGGACATCTTTGTTCACTATAGCGCCATCCAGGGCGACGGCTTCAAGACTCTCGAAGAGGGCCAGGAAGTCGAGTTTGAGGTAACCCAGGGCCCAAAGGGACCTCAGGCCGAAAAAGTGACCAAGATGTAGGTCTCCCCGGCTTGCTTCAGCAAAGCCACTGACTTGCTTCCGGTCACGGGTCCGGTAAGCTCACAAGAAGAAAAGGCGACCCCTCGTCGGGTCGCCTTTTCTTTTGCGCCCTTACTCGCCGCGATCCGGTCGGGCCATGAAACTCACGTGCCCATCCACAACCATCACGGAAAAGCGCACTCGATCACAGCCCACTTGCTTCTTGATGCCGTCAGCTTTCGAGGCAATCAACCGGTGGAATTTCGGAAACGAAAGGTCCTGAGTCGGTTCCCCGCAACTCCTCTTCGCGTCGAGCAACGATTCATAAATGTTTTTGACGACTTCGACCTCGTGATGCGCGTCCAGACAAACGAAAGAGGCCGGTTCGACTCTCGTTGCCGCTGCCTCTTTATGGGCGTTGGCCCGGGCTGCGGACGCGGCATCGCGACCTTCTTCACGTCCCTGCATTGTGCGACGCCAGAGTTCCCGAAACGCGTTATAACGAGCCGCGAGGGAGTTGTAGCGATACCGCTGCGCGTAAGTTAAGGTGCGATCGTCTGCAAGTCGCTTGAGCAGAGTCTCGACGCGTCCTTTCGTGTCGTACGGTGGGCGCTTCGCAGCTCCGTTGAAGAAAATATCGAATTCGATCCGCAGCCGCCGGATGTCCTCCTCGAGACGGGTCAGTTGCTCGTCCGGCGTCGGCTGATTGTCGCCGGCGGAGTATTTATTCTTGATTTGCGCCTGAAGTTTCGAGCGAAGCAGTTTGTTTGGGCCTAATGCCACGGATTGAATCTCCTCGATGAGGAAAAGTTTGGCGGGGGCGTCGATGATGCGGACGCGTTTCCAGTCTAGGGGCTGGAAAAGCGATGTGTCAATATATTGCCCATGGCGGACCAGGCGAAAAGCAAACGGGCGACGCTGCGCGACGTGCCTTCGGTGGACCAGCTGCTGCGAACCGATGCTGTGCGCGACTTGCGCGAGGTGGTCGGGATCAGAAGACTGACGAACATTGCGCGCGCCGTTACAGCCGAGATTCGTTTGTCGATTCAAAATGACGGCAGCGAGCTTGCGGAATCGCTTCTTTCCGAGGCTGTGAAGCGAATGGAGGCGAGTGTACGACGAGAAGCTCAGGCAGGGATTAAACCCGTAATCAACGCGACCGGCGTACTCCTTCACACCAATCTCGGTCGCGCTCCGCTGTCGGAAGCCGCACGCGCTGCGATGAATGATGCTGCGCGGTATTGCTCGGTCGAGTATGACGTCGAGAACGGGATGCGCGGCGGGCGCGGAGCGCGAGTCGAAGCACTCCTGAAAGATCTGACCGGGGCTGAAGCAGCGCTCGTGGTAAACAACTGCGCTGCTGCTGCGTTGCTGATCCTGACGGTGCTTGCGCGTGACGGTGAAACAATTGTTTCGCGTGGAGAACTGGTGGAGATTGGTGGCGATTTTCGTGTGCCTGATGTGATGGCGAACTCCGGCACTTGCATGGTCGAAGTCGGCACAACGAATCGTACGCATCTTGAAGACTATCGCCGTGCGATCAACGCGAACACGCGTTTGCTCATGCGTGTTCATCCATCGAATTATCGAATCGTCGGTTTCGCGAGTTCGCCCACGCGCGCTGAGCTTGCTTCACTCGCTCGAGAAGCAGGTTTGCCGCTGTATGAAGACGCGGGTTCCGGATTGCTCGAGGATTTGCGGAAGTACGGCGTGGTCGATGAGCCGGTGGTGCGGGACATTGTCGAGCAGGGCGTCGATGTCGTTTCGTTTAGTGGAGACAAGCTGCTGGGCTCGGTACAGGCCGGGTTGATCGTCGGCAAGCACGCGATCATTTCCCGTTTGCGCAAACATCCGCTTTATCGCGCGTTGCGGAGCGACAAGATCAGGTTGGCGGCGCTTGAGGCGACCCTCGCTTCACACCAGCGAGAGTTGGCAGATGCGGAAGTGCCGGTGATGCAAATGCTGTCGCTCACGCCTGAGGAGTTGGCACAGCGAGCGCACAGTCTGGTTGAGAGTCTCGATTCGAGCTCGGCTAAGTTTGAGTTGATCGCGGGTGAGTCGGCCTTGGGCGGTGGTGCTGGGCCGACGTCAACGTTTCCGACAACACTCATCGCGATCACGCATCCCGAGCGATCAGCTCAGGACATCGAGCACCAGCTTCGAAGCGCAACACCGCCGATCATCAGTCGCATCGCGGAAGGCAAAGTGCTGTTGGATCTGAGAACCGTCTTCGGTGATCAACTCGGCGACCTCCATGCGGCATTACAGAACGTGTGAACGGATTGTAGGGGGCGGCGCCCTCCGTGGCGCCCGTCTCACCAAACGCGTTGCGACGACGGGCGGCCCACGGAGGGCCGCCCCTACAATCCGTTCCCCGACACTCAGATCTTTTGTAGATTAAACAATGCCTGTCGTTGTATAATCCTTGCGGCTTTTAGGTTTAGCTGCTAATTCCTGCCGCTGTCACTCACCGCTTTGATTCGCATAAAAACCTTAACATCCTATCTCTCGACATCAGCTCTCGGCGTCTTTGCCGGGCTTGCTGGCTATGCGTCGTGGCACTTACTGCCTGACATCGACCTCAGTAGTCCCGATCCGCAAGTCGCAGCGACTGTCGTCGTCGCATACGCAGTCGCACTCGCGTTGACAATCAACCGCTTCGGTTTGCGTCGTTCCTGGCGTTGGATTCTCGTCAGCGCAGTCTTCGTGACCGGCGTCGGAATTGCGGGCTTCGAGTTCCTGAATCTTGACTTGCTGCTGTTGCCGCTGCTTTTCGCCGGCGGCATGTCTCTGCTGCTCGTGCAGCTCAATCGTGTCTGGTCACTCGACCGGCAATTGACTCGCACACTCTTCAAGTCCTCGTCTTCAAACGCCGAGACAGAAGCAAACACGCGGCTGATGAGCGGTATAAAACTCCTGAACACAGTCCTGCCGCTGAGCGAAGCCGTGGTCTTTCGTCTCGACGACTCAAACGCGCTCGAAGCGGTTGCACGTTTCAAAGGCGCCGCCGCACCGAATTCACAAGATCCGCGTCGCAATTCCGTTTGGCGTGAAGGCATCGAACTCTGCCAGCGTGCTGCAAAGAACGGAACACTGTTTAGTGAAACATTGCCGGATCAAAAGTCAGCGACAGTCGCAGTGCCTTTGCTTCACGAAGGTGAGACTGCGGGCGTGTTGCTTATACGCCTGGCGTCTGAGTTCTCGGCCGATGACACAGCGCTGCTCGAAGCTGTCGGTTCTCAGTTTGCGCGCAACCTGGAACGAGAGAGTTTTTCGAAGAGTCCTGCACGAACACCGGCACTCAGTTTCTTTTCACACGGCGGCGGCAGAAGAAAGCTCGACGCCCTAAACGTCCTGAAAGCCGTAACGGTCGAACAACGTTGCGAAGCCAGCACACTCCTGCACATCGAAGATGGAGTTGCAATTGCATATCTCGACGGAACGCTCACGCTCGTCAATCCCGCATTGCTGGGTTTCGCGGGACTCACTCTGCTGCAAGTCGCAAAGATGGATCTCTTCGACTTGCTTCACAAGTTTCGCACCGACATCTTCGACGAACCCGAA
>DATDFT010000141.1:0-5834 GCA_036522475.1 Pyrinomonadaceae bacterium
CTGGGCAAATGCATACTCGGCCCAGAGATCAGCATCGTTAGGCGAAAGCTCGGTGGCCTTGGCGTAAGCTCCGGTTGCTTCGTCCCACTTGTCCATCGAATTGTATGACCGAGCCAGCATGGCCCAACCCTGCGCGTCGCCTGGGTTTGACTTTAAGCGCTCCGCTAACTTCTCAACGTTTGCTGCGATCTGTGCGGGTGTCCGTTCCGCGGGCTGCTCAGTTGCCGGTCGTGATGCTGCAATGCGCGGTAGTTCCGAAATGCTACTCGGACTACCGACGTTCAGATAAAAGACGACGGCAACGAGCGGCAAGCCGATGCCGAGCAGGTACGCAGTATTTCGTGCGACCGCGGGCGCACTGACGGTCTTTTTGCTTTTGGATGCGGCTGTGTCTTCGAGCAGCCGACGTTCAATCTCGTCGCGATCCTGTGCGTACTGTTCCTCACTGATGATGCCGTTGCGGAGATCCGCTTCGAGTTCGGAGAGTTGATCGCGGTAGATGGCGATGTTTGCCTGTTTTCGCTCGTCTTCCATCGCGACGTTCGATTCGTCAGCGCGCTGAAGCACGGTAGGCAACACGAACGCGAGTGCGATCAATATGAGACCGGCACAGATCACCCAGAAGAGAATCACGTCGTCTCCTTTCCTGGTGCGGAGGCGAGCAACTCTTCGGCGCGACGGCGCTCGTCGGCGCTCAACGGTTTTTCCGTTAACGAATCGCGCCGCTGCTTGATGTAGTTGAACAGGATCCACAAGCCGCCGAGCAGCAAAACAAACGGACCGAACCAGAGCAGGTAAGTCGTCGGCGTAACGCGCGGACGATAAAGAATGAACTGCCCGTAACGTGCCGTCAGAAACTCGATGATCTCCTTGTCGCTCTTACCCGCTTTGATCTGTTCGCGAATTTCGCGGCGCAGATCTTCGGCAAGGTCAGCGCGTGAGTCAGCGAGCGTTTCGTTCTGGCAGACGAGGCAGCGCAACTCCTGTCCGAGTTTTGTGAGTCGCGCTTCGACCGCTGGATCGTCGCCCGTCGGCTGAGCTTCTTTTGCGACTGACGTGATCGCGCAGAGTAGGAGGAATGAAAGAAAGATAAAGCGACTCATCTGGAGGTTCCCTGGCGATTTAATTCCTGGACGAGCGGCAGGATCTTGTTGGACCACACGTCGGGTGTCACCGGGCCAATCTGTTTGAAGCGAATGGTGCCGTTTTGATCGATGAGATACGTTTCCGGTGCTCCGTAAACTCCGTAATCGATCGCGATACGGCCATCGAGATCTGAGACGCTCAGGACGTACGGATCGCCGAGGTCATCGAGCCACGCGAGCGCGTCTTCGCGAGGGTCTTTCCAGTTTAGACCGTAAATCGGTACGGCCCTGGTTTTCGCGTATTCGATCAAGAGCGGATGTTCGTCACGACAAGTGATGCACCACGAAGCCCACACGTTAAGAACCCAGACTTTGCCGCGCATGTCTTCGGCGGAGAAAGTCTTTGAGGGATCTTTCAGTTGCGGCAGACGAAATGTTGGTGCGGCTTTGTCGATCAGAGGAGAGGGAACTTCATGCGGATCGCGTTTCAGCCCGATTGCCAGAAAGACAACGAGAACGAGAAAGATACCCAGTGGAAGTAAATACTTAATCATGAATTACGATTCTGTCTGTACCGAGGCCGCCACTGTTGCAGGAACGTCAGAAGCTTTCACCGCGTCGCGCGCCTCACGCTCTTTGCGCGCGGCTAACGCATAACGTCGATCGCTGACTGCAAGGCCGCCGCCGAGCGCCATCAGGATTGCGCCACCCCAGATCCAGCCGACGAACGGTTTGTAGTAAACACGAACCGTCCACGCGCCACCGCCGGCGGGTTCACCGAGCGATACGTAGAGATGGCGAAATATTCCGGTGTCGATGGCAGTCTCGGTCATGACGTTGCCGCTCGCCGTGTAGTTACGCTTTTCGGGAAACATCTTCTCAATTTCAGTCCCGTTGCGGCTGACAGTGATCTCCGCTCGTCCCGCTATGTAATTCGGACCATTCACATTCGTGACGCCATCGAAGCGAAACTGATAGCCACCGGCATCGACAGTGTCACCGACATCCATGTGGACGTCTTTCTCCGTCTGATATCCGGTGACGAGCGTGATGCCGACGATAAATACCGCCACGCCCAGATGCGCGACTTGCATACCGTAGTAGCTGCGAGTTTGGGCGCGAAGCTTTTGGAACGTGGTGAGTTGTCCGGAAGTTACTCGCACGCGTTCCCAGAGGTTCACAACGATGGTGGCGAGGATCCAGATCGCCAGCAACAATCCGAGACTGACGAGCACCTTCCACTGCCCGAAAACAAACGGCAACGTCACTGCGCTAATAAGGCTGACTACAAACGCCCAACGCAGTCTCGTAACCAGATCCGGTAGACTCGCTTTCTTCCAGCGCGCGACTGGTCCAACACCCATCAAAAACATGGCGGGCGCCATCAACGGCACAAATACGAGATTGAAGTAAGGTGGACCAACCGAGAGTTTCGCTCCGCCGAGTGCGTCGACGATTAGCGGATAGAGGGTTCCGAGCAACACCGAACCGGCAGCGACCGTCAATAGAACGTTATTCGAAAGCAAAAGCGATTCGCGGGAGATGACGTCGAACTTGCCACCGAGTCCGACTTGCCGCGCGCGCCACGCATAAAGCACGAATGACCCGCCGATAACGACGCACAAAAACGCGAGAATAAAGATGCCGCGCTTCGGATCAGTCGCAAAGGCGTGAACGGAAGTGAGCACGCCCGAGCGAACGAGAAAAGTTCCGAGCAGACTCAACGAAAACGCCGCGATCGCGAGCAGCACTGTCCAACTCTTGAAGCCGCCGCGTTTCTCAGTGACTGCGAGCGAGTGGATCAATGCAGTGCCAACGAGCCACGGCATGAACGACGCGTTTTCGACCGGATCCCAGAACCACCAGCCTCCCCAGCCGAGTTCGTAGTAAGCCCAGAAACTCCCGAGCGCGATGCCACACGTTAGAAACATCCATGCGACTGTGGTCCATGGCCTGGACCAGCGCGCCCACGTTGCGTCGAGCCTGCCGCCAATCAAAGCCGCGATCGCAAACGCGAAGGCGACGGAGAAACCGACGTAACCCATGTAGAGCATCGGCGGATGGGCCACCATCGCCGGATCCTGTAGCAGTGGATTCAGGTCGCGACCATCCGGCGGCACGGGATTCAGACGTGTAAAAGGATTCGACGTCAGCAGCATGAACAGCAGAAAGCCCACGCTGACGATCCCCATCACGCTTAGCACGCGCGCCGTCATCTCTTCGGGCAAGTGGCGACTGAAAAGTGAAACGGCAACTGTCCATATTGCGAGCATCAGCGTCCACAACAGCAGCGAGCCTTCGTGCGAGCCCCAGGTTGCGGCGAGACGATAGTGCAACGGCAGTTGTGAATTGGAATTGGTCGCGACGTTGAGAACTGAGAAATCGTTAGTGATGAATGAATACGCGAGACAAGAGAAAGCGAGCGCGACGAAGATGAACTGAGCCTGACCCGCGGGTGCGGCGAGTGCGATCCACGTTCGATTTCCGCGCGAAGCTCCGATGAGTGGGAATGTCGCCTGAGTTACGGCGAGCAAGAGGGCGACGATTAGTGCGAATTGACCTATTTCAGGAACCATTTAGTTTTCAACTACTGTCTTGGCGGCTTCACGTGCGTGCTTGGCTTTGTCGAGTGCCTGTCCGGCTTCGGGCGGCATATAGTTCTCATCGTGTTTGGCTAGCACCTGCTCGGCGTGAAAAACGCCGTCAGCTCCGATCTTGCCCTGCGCGACGCAGCCGCGTCCTTCTTTAAAGAGGTCCGGCAGGATGCCGTGGTAAACGACCGGAATATTGGCGACAGTATCGGTCACGATGAACTGAGCGTCGAGACCATTGCGTTTGAGTGTGCCTTCCTGGACGAGGCCGCCGACGCGAAACGTGCGACCGACCGGCGCTTTATTGGCTGCCACATCCGTGGGACTAAAGAAGAAGACGAGATTATTTCGAAAAGCACTCGCAACCAGATACGCCGCGAGCCCCAGGCCCGCAAGTCCGACAAGAATGAACGTGATCCGTTTATGACGTCGTTTCATTAGCACTACCTCTCAAAACGGAAGCGGGAACAGTATCAGATGACTGCTTTTGTTGTTGCGTTAACGCCTTCTTGCGTTGGCTCAAACTCACGAGCTCCCAAACAATCGCAATCAACGAGAACGCATACGATCCCCAAATGTAGAAGCCGTAACCTCCCATCGACAGGTCTGGCCAGTTCATACTCCCACCTCCGCGAAGCGAGCGGCATTTTGTTCGCGCTCAAGGATAATGCATCGCAGGCGCATCAGCACAACGGCCACGGAGTAAACCCAACAGGCAGCGAGCATGATCAGCAATGCTGCCAGCATCGAACCGCGGATCGTCGGTTTCTGAAGTATGCGAATCGTCGCGCCTTGATGCAGAGTATTCCACCAGTTCACTGAAAAGTAGATGATCGGAACGTTGATGACGCCAACCAACGCCAGCACAGCGCCAGCGCGATCGGCCTTGCGCGGATCGTCGATCGCGGCTTGCAGTGAAATGAAGCCGATGTAGAGAAACATCAGGATGAGTGTGGAAGTCATGCGGGCATCCCAGACCCACCACGTTCCCCACGTTGGTTTACCCCAGAACGCGCCGGTGACGAGCGAGATCGCTGTGAACGTCGCGCCGGTGATCGCGAGCGCTGATGCCATCATCGACGAGAGGCGCGCATTGAAAGCCCAGCCGATTCCCGCATAGATCGCCATCAGCACGTACAGAAACATTCCCATCCAGGCAGCGGGAACGTGAATAAAAATGATCCGGTAGGCTTCGCCCTGTTGAAAGTCGGGCGGCGCGATGAAGAATCCGACGAACAGTCCAGTGGCAAACAGGATTGCCGCCGCAGTCGAGAACCACGGGATCATCTTTCCGGCGAGCGGGTAGAACATTGCGGGTGATGCGTATTTGTAGAGGTTCATAACAAAGGACCTATTCCAACGAAATCCTGAGCGCTGCCGCAGTGGCGAACGGCGAAAAGAGCAGCGACACGATCGCAAAAGCTCCGAGTAACGAGAGATGCGGCGCAGCACTTGTTCCCATGATGCTTGCTTCAACCGCGCCCGAACCGAAGATCAACGCCGGAATATAAAGCGGCAACACGAGTATCGAGATCAAAACGCCGCCGCCACGCAATCCAAGCGTTAACGCCGCTCCAACCGATCCGATCAAACTCAATACCGGCGTCCCAATCAACAGACTGGCAAACAATATCCAGAGCGTGTCGCTTCTGAGATCGAACTGCACGCCAACCAACGGCGCAATCAACACCAGCGGAAGTTCCGCGATCATCCAGTGTGCCAGCGTCTTTCCAAGCACAACTAAAAAGAGCGGTTGCGGCGTAAGTAACAACTGTTCCAACGTGCCGTCGTGATAATCGTTTGCAAACAACCGGCCGAGCGAAAGCATTGACGCCAGCAGCGCTGCGACCCAAACAACACCGGGCGCGATCGTGCGCAACAACTGTGTCTCAGGTCCGATGCCTAACGGAAACAGACTCACGACGATCACGAAAAAGAAAACCGTCGACAGCATGTCGGCGCGGCGACGCCACGCCAGCATCAGATCGCGCCAAACGATCCAGCGCAACATCGATAGGCTCGAAGGTGCGTTCACGTTGTGAGTTCGAGTCGCTTGGTGTGGCCCGTCGACAACTCTAATTCCTGGTGCGTCGCGACGATCGCAATGCCGCCACCATTCAGGTGGTTTTCAATCAAAGATCTAACAAGGGCAACGGCG
>DATDFT010000142.1:0-19438 GCA_036522475.1 Pyrinomonadaceae bacterium
GATCTAGCACCTCGATCCTTATACCGGCCTCGTGTCGGGTTTCATGAAATCTCTTTCGAGAGAGCTGGAGGGAACAGTTTGCCGGATCGTCAATACCGACGAAAGTAATTTGTACAAAGCGTTGCGACACGTCGAGCTGGAACTCGGCGAACCGCCCAGTGCGGTAGAGATTTGTTACCAAAACGGAGTGAGAAGCACTTTCGCATTAGTACCGTTAGAGCAACTCGCGCTCGATAGTAAGCCTTACCTTGATTCAGGTTCGGTGGTGATTGCCACCGGCGGAGCGCGAGGTGTAACCGCCGTTCTTATCGAGGAACTACTCGAGAAATTCGGCTGCCGCGTGATAGCGCTGGGCCGGACGGATCCACGCCTGTGTCCTGAGCATGTGCAACAGATGAACGATGAGGAGATCGATCGTTACGAAGCGCAGTTCTATAAGGATGAGATGGCTCGAGACAGGACGCGAAAGATAACGGACCTCAAGAAAGAATATCGGTCATTACGGGCGGCGCACGAAGTCTTTCATCTCACGAAGCAGCTCAACGCTATTTCCGGAAAATACGAATATCAGACTGTTGATATAACCAACCCGGCAGCAGTTGAAGAAGTAGTGGCGTACACATATCAAAAGTATGGTCGCGTCGATCTGATTCTGCATGGGGCCGGCATTCAAGTCTCAAAATCTTTGCCGAGAAAATCCATCGACGACTTTCGCAAGGTAATCGCCACCAAGTTGGATGGCCTGAGCAATCTGTATAACGCCTGCGAGAAGTATCGCAAGGAGCATCCGGTCCATTTCCACATCCTCACTTCGGCATTCAGTTACATGGGTAACGACGGGCAGTCGGATTACGGAGCGGCGAATGAAGCGATGAGTCGCCTCGCTGATTGCCTGAACAGCTCGCCTGACAACAGCGGACGCTGGTCGACGATGGCGTGGTTGGGTTGGGCCGGAATCGGTATGACTCGTGACTCTGAGTTTGCGGCTTTAGCTGCCGCCCGGCGTCTCAGAGGCGTCACTAAAGATGAGGGTAAGAAAATATTTGCCGCACTGATGCAGGGTGCTCCGGCGACCGCCATAAATGTGATGCTGGCGGAAGGCGAGATCGATTATTACAAGGTAGTCATTAATGCTGCTCCGGCCCAGATTCCTCCTCCCATCAAGAGGCCGAAGAATCAACGAGACTTCTGCGTGAGTGAGCGCGAAGTATCAGTCGCCACTGCGCCTTATCTCGTCAATCATCTGGTCGACAATGTACCGACCCTACCCGGTGCATACGTTATCGCGGTGTTTGCTGACGCCGCCCGGGAGTTGCGTCCGGATCTCAAGATCATCTCGTTCGAGAAAGCGAGTTTCCGAAGATTTACCAAAGTATATGAAAGCCGCAAGACGCGGCTTCGCGTCGAAGCACGCATTGTTTCAGAAGATGACACCGAGACACTCATACGCGTCCGCATCCTCTCAGACTTTGTTCACAGCAGTGGTCTTGTCCTGCAAAAGGATGTGCTGCAACACGAAATCCTGGTGCGCATGGCTGCGGCAATTCCGGCCCCAAAAACGTCTGCAACACGGAACGGGTTCGAAGGGCAATTTACGGGAGATCCTTACGTGGTGAAAGATTCACCCGTCCTTCTCAGTGGTCCTTTCGACGCGATAACCAACTTGAAGATCGGAGTTGAAGAACGAAGGGCTGATTTCAGCCGCCGTCGTTTCACGCGACTCGACGCTGAACAGCGGGCGCGCTGGTCCACGATTATCCTGATGGATTCGCTGTGGAGATTCGGTGTGATTAAGGGTGGACCGGATTTTTCCATGCCGGTCTTTGTGCCGGAAGCATGTGAAATGATGAAGGTATTTTTCGATTTTGCAGACTTTGATGTTTCCAGGCTGCCGGGAGACGTGATGTTCTCAGGCGCTAATCCACGGCCCGATGGTGAGAGATTGCACATGGGACCAGTTGAGGCCGTCGACGCAAATGGAAATGTGCTGGTGTTGGTCGAACGCGGCATCTGCCGCAGATTCGGAGAAGTAAGTAGTGCTGGCGCCTTATTCAGCCAAGCCCCATCCCGCCTTTTCTGAAGGCTGCATCCTGGGCTTACTGGAGTCTTCTGAAGTGCGGGAAGAAGACTATCTGCCCTGTCTGTCAAAAGACGAGCGGCAAAGATTCTTTGAAATTTCCAACCGTGCACGAAGAGTCAGTTGGCTCACCGGGCGCATGGCCGCGAAATACGTTTTTCTCAGCCGCCTCGAATTGGCTCAACGCAGCGCGAATGGAAAACCGATCCTCGTGCGGCTCTCGCCGGCCGATCTGAGAGCGTATTCGGCATGGATGTATCAGAAGATCGAAGTGCTTCCTAATCGTGAGTCTGCGACCCGTTATCCCGGATTCATCTGGTGCGGCGAGCCGCAAAAGGAAAGTATTTCGTTGTCGCATACCGCGGCGTTGTCCTGCGCCTGCTTCTCACTGGATAAGCCGGCGAGTATAGACCTGGAGATTACGACGCCCCGAGTCGACGCTTTTTATCGATACACATTTACGAAAGCAGAACGAGATTGGGTCGCACGCCATGCCAATGACGATGCTGCCGGCGCGAACTGGTTGTTCACACTGCTGTGGACGCTAAAGGAATCAGCGCTGAAATTAGACACTGCCGATGAGTTGGGTGTTTGGGATTTACAGCGGATCGAAATTGAGAATCTTCCGCCTTGCGGGACTTTGATTCCAGGCGACGGCTTCGTTTCGTTCCGGTCGCGAGTGAAAAAGCGCAGCCGCGTTATAGATGTAGGAGTGGCTGTAACTCGAAATTGTGACCACGTTTTGACGGTAATGAGTCCTTTAAGTGGAGTAGTAAATTGAATACCAACCTTGCCACTAGCGTTCTGGAAGTTTTTGCGCAAGTTACGCGCTACCCGCTGGACGTGCTCGATCCTGCTTCCGGATTGGAAGAAGATCTGGGCATCGATTCGGTAAAACTGGGCGAAATGTTTGCCGTACTTCGTGAACAATACGATCTCCCCGAGAAACTCGACCTGCCGCGGGAAAAGCTCAAGACCATTGCGGGGATAGCAGAAGCTTTGGAGGTTTATCTAAGCACTGCGTCAACTCGATCCGCAGGTGAGTCGAGTCAACAAAGTAACGCCGCGACGTCTGCAAATGGCTTTCATGATGCCTGCCAAATGAGGACGAAGGTGCGCCAGATCTTTGCGGAGGTTACCCGCTATCCGCTCGAGGTGCTCGATCCTGGATCTGCCCTGGAAGAAGATCTCGGCATTGATTCCGTAAAGCTGGGCGAGGTATTCGCGGTACTGCGTGAGCAGTATAGCTTGCCGGAGAAACTGGACCTGCCGCGTGAAAGGTTGAAGACAATCGGCGGCATAGCTGACGTTTTACACGAATACCTCAGCACTCGGGAACCAGGACATGAGCAGCAAAACGGCAACTCGAAAAACGTTCCACTCGCCATTGACGGATTGGAAGTCCAGGCACAGGTGCGACAGACCTTCGCCGAGGTTACGCGTTATCCATTGGACATACTCGATCCTGCCTCGGTGCTGGAAGATGATCTCGGCATTGATTCGGTGAAGTTGGGTGAAGTATTCGCCGTGCTGCGCGAGCAGTACAGCCTGCCGGAAAAACTCGACTTGCCTCGTGAAAAGCTAAAAACAATCGCTAGCATAGCCGAAGCACTACGCGACTACCTGACTAGTAACGGAATCACCCACGGTAGCAACGGTCATTCGATCTCATCCGGTTTAAATTCGGCCGCAGTGGTGCAGCAGGCGTCGCCGGCAAACGACGTGATTGCCGAATCATTCGCTGTCCTGAACCCGCAACAGAAACCGTTCACCGGAAAAGTCATCCTCGTTACCGGATCGGGCAGAGGACTGGGAGCCGATGTGGCTTCTTACTTGGCCGAACTCGGCGCAGCGGTGATCGTCAACTCGTTCCACTCTCGTGAGTGCGGCGAGAAAACAGTTGCAGAGATAAAGGAAAAAGGCGGCGAGGCGATCCATGCGTGGGGCTCCGTAGCCAATTCCGATCACATAGCAACGATCTTCAAGCAAATCGAAGCGCAGTATGGAGTGCTGGACTTCTTTATCAGTAACGCTTCAAACGGCATGCTCGCGCGCCTCAAAGACATCACTCCTGAACATTGGGAAAAAGCTTTCCGCACGAACGTAGTCGGACTCCATCAAACCGCACTCAGAGCTGTAGAGCTCATGAAAAAGAGAGGTGGAGGCAAGATCATCACGCTCTCTACTCCTGCTGCCCACGGCTATGTCGATTACTTCGGCTGCATGGGTGCGGTAAAGGCCGCAGTCGAATCGCTCACGAAGAGCATGGCCATCGAGTTTGCACCGGACAACATTCAGGTCAACTGCGTCTCGCCGGGTCCCGTCTACGGAGACCTGCTCAACAAGTGGCCTGAGAGTGAACGTCTGATCAAGCGCTGGGAAAACAACACGGCGTACTCGCGCCTGTGTGAAGCTCGCGACGTCTCTCACTTTATCGCCTATCTGCTTAGCGAGCCGGTGAAGTTGTTTACCGGTAGTGTGCTGATCATGGACGGCGGTATCTCATCGCAGACCTGGTAGAACAGATCATGGTAACAGCGCAACGAAATGCACTTCCTTTCGTGGCTCGGCTCAAGAGTCGCCTGCTTGATCTATCGCCGATCGAGGCATCGTTTCTGCGGCGCGGCTTTCCTGGTATTAACTCGCCCAGCCGCAGCCATCTGGAGCGTGTGATTACTACTTTTATCGAGGGCTATAACCTGGCCGTAGTCGAAGGCGACATGATCCGGTTGAGCGATCGACTCGACTCGTCGTTCCCCGCATCGTTTCTTGGATTTGCTTATGAAGGCGCTGGATTGTATTTCGCGCTCACTGATTTGCTGCTCCCGCGTTCCACAAGCAGGCTCAAAACGTTCACTGGTTCCATAGCGCCTCATCACGATTTCATCGCTGTTGTCGGCGCCGGTTTTGCCATCGCGCGTGTGCCCTTCGGTTTGCGCCGATTGGAAAATTTTCAAAAAAGCCTGGATCCGCTGAATGCGTGGTGTGTGGCTGATGGCTACGGTTTTCACCAGGCGTTTTTTCACTGGAAACGTTTTATTGAGAACAGCGAAGCACCACCGGATTCACTGGCACAGCAGAATCGAAGCCTGTTTGACGCCGGCGTCGGCCGCGCCATGTGGTGGGTATTTGGTGCTGACGTTCATGCCATCGCGGCTGCGATTTCACGAGCTGATAGCGAGCGGCGAGCGGAAATGTGGGCCGGCATCGGTACAGCCGTCGCTTACGCCGGAGGAATGCGGCCGCAGAGTGACCGGCTCTTACTCGATCTCACTCGAGAGTATCGACTGGATTTCCTCAGTGGCATTCCCTTCGCAGCACACATGCGTCACAAGGGGCGCACTCCTGCTGAGTGCACGGACGAAGCGTGTGACGGTTTTTTGGATCTATCGGTAGCGCAGGCCTCTGAAATGATCATGACCGAGTTAAATGCTTTTCTGGAGTCGTGGCAGGGCTCCGAAGCAGGCAAGTGGAACAGATGTTACCTGGCTCTGCGGGAACGCGTGAGACGTCGACTGAATTGATTATCCGTTTCGTGCCGAAAGGAGATTGGGAGGAGAGAGATGACAACTAAACCTGAATACGACGTTCTGATTCTCGGAACCGGCATTGGAGGTGGGATGCTTGGCGCGATCCTTGCTCACCATGGTCTCAACGTGCTCATGCTCGATTCTGAGAGTCATCCGCGATTTGCAATCGGAGAAGCCACCACGCCGGATACCAACTTCCGACTAAAACTTTTATCGCTCAAATATGATTTGCCTGAGATTGCGAATCTGAGCTCGTTTCACGCCACTCGCGACAATATCAGCGCTGCCTGTGGCGTCAAGCGCGCGTTCAGTTTTGTTTACCAGAAAGAAGGGCAGGAGCAGAACGCAAAGGAGACGCACCAGTATCCAACCCTCGCGCCGCCAATGGGTCCGGACTGTCATTTCTTTCGTCAGGACACGGATGCTTACATGATGGCCGTTGCTTTAAATTACGGCGCCCATGTCAAGCAGCAGACCAGAGTCGCCGAGATCGACATTCAGGAAGACCACGTAACGCTGACCAGTGAAAAGGGCGAGACCTTCAGGGGTAAATTTCTTGTCGACGGCACCGGCATGAAATCTGTCC
Organism: Pyrinomonadaceae bacterium; assembly: GCA_036522475.1. Taxonomy (GTDB): domain Bacteria; phylum Acidobacteriota; class Blastocatellia; order Pyrinomonadales; family Pyrinomonadaceae; genus PSRF01. The sequence goes on from DATDFT010000142.1 coordinate 6,194, forward strand.
TCTCGCACAAATTTGGTTTGCGCGACGATCCGGAGAAGTTTCGCACGAACACGAGGGCCATCTTCACGCACATGGTCGGCGTGAAGCTGTACGATCAGGTTACTTCACGAAAGAAACACGGTCTCCACTACCCGCTTTCGCAAAGTACGCTGCATCACGTTTTCGAAGGCGGTTGGTTCTGGATCATTCCCTTCAACAATCATCGGGACAGCACGAATCCGCTCTGTAGCGTCGGTCTGGTGCTTAACCGCAGGGTACATCCTGAGACCGGCATGGATCCGGAAACAGAATTCTGGTCCTACGTGAATAAGTTTCCGAATATGGTCAGGCAGTTTGAAGGAGCACAGGCCGTTCGCAACTGGGTTAGTACGGGACGCTTGCAGTATGGCTCAAAGAACATTACGGGTCACCGTTACTGTTTGCTCTCGCACGCAGGTTTCTTCATTGATCCGCTTTACTCGACCGGGCTTGCGCTCACCACCGCGTGGGTTGATCTGTTGGGAGGCCAGTTGCTGAAAGCATTCAGGGAAAATGATTTTGCAGTTGAGCATTTCGAGCACTTGAATCAGTTTTTCGAAAACAACATCAGCTATGCGGACGAGATGGTGAGCAGCTCGTTTGTATCGTTCCGAGACTTCGACTTGTGGGACTCGTGGTTCCGTGTCTGGGTGGTGGGCCTGTTTATCGGCACTTGTCTGAACGCGAGCCTCTACCTGAAATACATTGAGACGAAGGACAAGGGAGTGCTCGATTCGTCGGGAAAAGAACCGCACTCTGTTTTACTGGGAGGAAAATTCGAAGAGTTTCAAAAACTCTTTCGTCCTGCGCTCGCTGAAATGGATCGAGTCAGGGACGGCGAAACCACTCCCGCCCAAGCCGCGGCCAAAATTCGCAGTCTGTTCAAGGGGATAAAGTACGTACCTACATATTGGCGTTGGCACGAAGCGTTCGTTCGCAGCACGCCTGCTTTCACACTTTGGGGAATGACCAGGATGTACTTCTGGTTTGCGTTATTTGCTCCAAAGGAACTGCGCAAGCCGCTGTGGGGTTGGAGCTCGCTTACTGCTTACAAGTACATACTGGCTTCGGTGTTGAATAGTAATCGCGCCTCAAAGCGACGCAAGCGAAGTTACATTCGTGACGTGTTTAAAGCATGGAACGGAGAGTGGCTGCCGGCCAAATCTCACGCGAGAAAAACCTCAGAGCTTATGGTCAGCGCAACCGCCCACACGGAAATGAATAAGACTCTTGACAGCGTTCCATTGCATTGATCCTCAAGCAGGGTAGTCCAACAGGGTAGTCCTGGTCTAACAATTGGCCAACTATCTCAGGTCTCATGCGAAACGCTCCGGACGAGAGCTGTCGCAAAGCAGTCTCGTTTTCAGAGTTGTCCAATTCTTTGGTAGAGACACGAACGCCAAGGAGAAAAACTATGCGAATGAGCACGGCCACTTTTCGGAAACTCACGGGATTTATTTTTATTCTCACCCCCCTGTGGCTGTTCGTTAACTTCCGAGTGTTGAGCTCTGTCTCGGGGTTTCCGGACGTTCAGTTTGCCGGCGTCGAAGCTTTGCTGACGCGTGTGTACCAGAGCAGCACCACCGGCATTATTACCTGGTACATCTATCTCATTCCCGGCGCTCTCTACATCGCCGCCGTGGTTATGTTTGAGAAGGTGATGAAGCCGGAACGAATTCCGTGGCTGCCCGTTGCTACGGTGATGGGGGTAACAGCCTGGGCCTTGCAGTTTCTCGGCGCGGTTCGCTGGATCTTTGTCTATCCGTATCTTGCGAACGTGTGGTTTGAGTCAGCGCCCGACTCTACCACACGAGAGACTGTGACGATCGTCTTTAATACGATCAACAACTATGCAGGGTACGGCATAGGCCAGACGATCGGCATCCATCTCACGGCGGTCTGGATCCTGCTGGCCGGATTCGCAATCCTCAAATCACCACTCTTCAAACGATGGCTGGGATATATCGCCATCGTCGTGGCCATTGGCGAATTTATCGGGAATCTTGGACCACTCGGCGCGGTCGTTCCCGGCATCAACATTAAAACTCTTTTCAATATCTCAGGATTCTTCTGGTACGTCTCCTACGTGTGGATGGCCTATCTCGGCGTCATGATGATGGTTGCACGGGCCGACGTTTATGACGATCTGGTCCCACCCGAGAAGTTCTAACTGCGCTCTCAAGGAGGCGATTCGCGAATGCAATTCAAACGCAAAATATGGCGAAACTGGGAAGACAGTTACCAGTGCATCGCGGAAGTTTGCATTGCCAACACCATCGACGATCTTCGTCAGGTACTCGAGAAGGCGCGGATGGAAGAAAGGTCTATTCGGGTTTCAGGTGGAGGTCGGAACAATTCGTACTCGGCTTCGTTTTCCGGCAGCCCCGTGATTACAAACCCGGAGCAGATCATCGTCAAGACACCGTATCTCAATCGTATCTGGGCGCACAATGACGGTAGTAATCGGGTGACGGCGGAAGGTGGCGCAACCCTCAAAGAGCTTGATGTGGTGCTGCACCAGAACAGGCTCAGCATACTTACTTCAACCGCTCCAAATTTCATCAGCGTTGCCGGAGCCGTGGCCCTGAGTTGTCATGGCTGCGGTAAGGATACCGGCACCTTGTCGGACCTGGTTGTCGGGATGACGATCCTCGACTACGAAGGTCGGATTATCGAGATCGGAGAGGACGATCCGGATCTGCTGCGAGCGGCGCGAGTTAACCTGGGAACTCTGGGAATCATTATCAACGTCACTTTCCAATGTGAGCCGGAGTTCAAACTGGCTGCTACAGATACGGCGAAGGTGACCATACGCGAGGCGCTGAATGAGGTCCAGCGTCTGTACGAAGAGCACGATTATCTCGAATACTTCTGGTATCCGTTCACCGACAAAGTCTGGGTCAAAACTTGGGATCGAGTGCCTTACTCCGTCCCGAACGTAAAAGCGCCCGGGCGGTTCGAAGACTTCAGGCAGCGAGCGCTGGGAGTTACCTCGGACACTATATTGAAAATAGCGACCGAGTGTCCTTCTCTTACACCAATTCTGGAAAAGGTATTTCTCGCGTCCACACCTGAGCAGACGGCGATCGCTCCCTCGGCGGATGTCTACCACTATCAGAACTACTTCCCGCGCCGTCTCTATGACTTGTCTTATGCGATCGACACCGGTGACGACTTCTCAAAATTCAGAAGCGCTTTCGAGTTTGTCACCGCAAAGCTATGTGAATACGCCAAACCAAAAAGATCTTGTACTTCGTCGTGGAACTCAGATTACAAGCGCGGCCGCAAGTTTGTTCAAAACTTCATCATGCACTGCCGCTTCCTTGGGAGCAGCAGCGGATACATGGCTCCCGGGGTGGGACACAAACACACCTGTATGTTCGAAGCAGTGACCTACATCGGCACGCCCAGTGAGCAGTATTACGCCGAGGTCGAAAAGCACTGGTTATCACTGGGTGGCCGTCCCCACTGGGGCAAGTCCTATAACCCGCGGGTCGATTTCAAATCGATGTATGGCGCTAACTGGGAGAAGTTTAATCAGATTCGCCGACGCATGGATCCGAAAGGAATGTTTCTCAACGACTTCATGCGTCATGTGTTTCAAGTCGCGTGAAATGTAGCGGCTTTGCGGCCCGATGTGAGGCAAGGCTCAGCCTTGCCGTCAACTTCGAGAAAGATTTGGGCTGTGCCCCCGGTTCGGCCTTTGGCCTGAAATCAGGGGCACAGCCCGACCAAGGGCGCAGCCCAAACTGAATAGCTGGAGTCGACGGCGGGGCCGAGCCCCGCCTCACATCAGGCGGCGAAGCCGCAGATGCCAACAAGGACTTTTTTTCAAGTCGCGTGAACAATTACAGGCACAGCAGAGTTGGAGGAGATTAACGACGTGAATGCAGACGGTAACGGCTTCGGCGGCTCTACGTTTCGAGAAGTCAGGGATCAGGTGTTCAGTGATCCTTATGAAACTCTTCCGTCGTACACGATCACACTCGGCAGTCTCTATGGTGGTTTGAAAAACCTGCTCTTGGACGCGTGTCGAAGGGCACTCACTGACGAGCACGATATCGTCGATCATTTTCAGCGGTTGGTTCATCCCCTTGGAGTTGTTTTGACTGGTAAGTGGGAGATGACGGAGGACTCTCCTTACACCGGCTTGTTTAAAAAGGGCACTGAAGGACTCTTGATCGCGCGTTGCTCCGTACTGCTCTACAAAACTTTGCAGGGACAGTTCCGCGGCTTCGCGTTCGCAGGAAAGATCTTTCCGACGATGGATCCTGACGAGCGAGTCCTGACTGAAGATTTCTTCACCATCGACGTGCTCGCTGGTACGAAGGCGAAATACTTCACCGGCGTAGAGCTGTCGAATCACCCTCCGCTCGGAATGAATCGTGACGTTCTGAAGTTGTTCTGGGTTGTAGCTGCCACTTTCGCGGCGTTTATTCGCGCCAATTGGAACCCGCTTATGAGACCACTTTACCAACTTGGGGAATATGGAATGAAAGACCCGGAGAGCGCATGTACACCGCGGTGGATGATGGTCAAAGGGTGGGGCGGCTCAGGCCAGGTTGATACGCCGGATTTTCGCGACGAGCTCAGGGTTGAAAACTATCCCGACGGCAAATTGATCTTCGAAGTCTTTGCTGCTGATAAGAAAACCTCGACGGGCAAACGGGATTACAAGCGCATAGGCAAGATCACGTTGGACGAGAGTGTTACCTCGGAATCTTGCGACCATCGTCTGAAATTCCGTCATCCGCCACTCAAAGGTTACCGGATCTTTTAAGTCGGGATCAGCCAGAACTGAGAAGGAGACGAGAGATGGCTTTTCTAAAATGGATCTACCTGGTGTTCCGGACCATATTGTCTGCTCTGGCATTAATTCCTATTGCCATCTGGCGCATCCATTGGCTGCGGTATTCATTTCTGCTTTTGATAGTCGCCGGAGGGATTGTTACTTACCTGTTCTACGGCCGGCTGCCGGCGCCTGTGGCAGCGTACGACGTGGTCTGGTTGGACCAGGGGTGGACTGACGATCAGCGAGAGAAGTATTACCAGACGGACCAGGGCACACTCATCATGCCCTACAGTTGGTTCATGTCGCTCGAGCTGCCGCCTAACTTCACCAACTTACGCGACAACTACAAACTGTTTCGCTCAAACGACAACGTCAGCCGCTACCGGCTGATACCTGATCCGCGCCCCAAGTACAACCCGGAAGGCCTGCCCATCGGTGTAACCAAAACCACGGTTCCGGATGATCTGCTGGACCTTAGCCTGGGCGAGAAAGAGTGGTTGAGCTTCTCATGCGCCGCCTGTCACACCGGGCAGCTCACGTACAAGGGCCTGGCTATTCGCATCGATGGCATGCCGGCAATGTGGGACTTCAGCTATTTCAGTCAAAACATGACCGGCGCCCTGGCGGCAACTCGCGCTTTGCCGACGAAGTTTGACAGATTCGCAGCCAGAGTGCTTGAACGCGAAGCAAAGCCGAATACGAGAGAAGAGCGGGACAAGCTAAAGCAAAAGATCGATGAATATGCAAGATGGCCGTTGATTGCTGATGCGGTCAAGTCAATAAAAGACAAAACCTACGGGACCGTTGAAGGTCCGGGAAGAACTGACGCTTTGGGTCGTGGCGGAAATGGTCAATTCACCGTCCTCGATCCGACAAACATGCGAAAGAGTAGTGGTCCAGTCAGTTTTCCGCCTGTTTGGTACACGCACGACTACGACTGGGTTCAGTCTACCACCGCCATTGAGCAGCCCCTCGGCCGTAACGTCACTGAGTCGTGGGGAGTAAACGTCATCGTCGATATAACCAATCAGGATCAGTCGAAGCTATTTCGATCAACACATCCCATGTTCAATCTGTTTTGGATCGAAACCCTGCTTTCGGTGCTTGAGCACCCACACTGGCCTGAAGAGATTTTCGGCCCCATCGATGAAAAACTCGCTGAGCGAGGACGATACCTTTACGAAGAAGCCGTCTGGGAAAACCCGCGCAAGCCGCAAGACGAGCTCTGGTGCGGCGGCGCTGGTCAACCGGCCTGCAACGAAGAACGGATCGCAAACCAGAAAGGTTACTGCGCGCGCTGTCATTCACCCGTTCGCCAACCAGTGCCACCAGGCACGACGCCTTGTGATCCGACGACGGATGCAAATTGCAAGAGTAATCCGCCGTTGTGGCAAATCCCGCTCTACAAGCTTGATGTGATCGGCACTGACCCGAACGACGCGAAGGATTTCGCTGCGCGAGTGGGAACGATGTCGCCAGGGAACGGTACCTTTCGCGTGGCGTTCGCACAGAGTAGTTACGCCGATAAGACAAAATCCAATCTGGGTTTTGGAATCGGCAATGGCCTCCAGTTTGTGACCACGAATGTGATGGACTGGTGGTTTAAGCGAAACGACGCGCAGATGGCGGAGTGGGTCAAGGCCGGTGTCTTTCCAAGCATCCCATTGGGCCGTCGCACCATGGAAGGCTTTCGCGCCAACTCGTTCCGGGCCCCGCTTGCGTACCCCGCCCGGCCGATGGCCGGTTATTGGGCCACGGCGCCGTATCTTCACAATCACTCGATTCTGAATATGTATGAGTTGCTTAGTCCCTTATCAGAGCGTGCCTCGACGTTCTACATCGGAAACACGGAGTTTGAACCGGAGAAACTCGGATTTGAGTCGGGCTGGTTCGAGAGAGGATTTAAATTCGACAGCACCCTACCCGGCAATTCGAACGCCGGTCACGAATTCAGCTACCGGCCTGGCGACCAGCTTAGACCCGGCGTGATTGGACCATTGCTGAGTCCTGAGGATCGCAGGGCGATAGTGGAGTACATGAAAAAGATAAGCGATGTTCCGCCACTGTCTCCACAGGAAGTAGCAAGACGACGACAACTGCTGGAGTCGATGAAACCTTTCTTCGAAGGAAAAGTTAATCCTAATTACGTCAAGGAAAATGCACCGACGTTCGCGCCGAGTCCGGAAGCTCGAGGCGGTTCGCCATACCCGTCGCCGTCTGCATCACCAGCATCATCGCGATCACCCTCGCCCTCGCCGACGCCGAGGGTGGCCGCATTCTTTTTCAAGAGACCGGCTACAAGCATTTCGGTAGGCATCATTCTGGTGGCCATCTTGTTCTTCCGTCGCCGGATTCGATCGTAAGAGTTTATGAGTCGCACGAAGGACATCAGCATTTCAAATGCGGGCGCGCTATCCACCGCGTTAACGGAAACGCGCCTGGATATTCCCTTTACGATCGTCAACATGACGACGACGATCCTGGCTTTCATTCTGCCTTTTTATTTCTACTCGCGCTCAGCCATTGTTGCGTTCCTGAGTTTCTACACGATCACGGGTCTCGGACTGACGTTGGGATATCATCGCCTGTTCGCCCACCGAGGTTTTGAAGTGCCGCGATGGCTCGAGCATCTGATCGCCATCTGTGGTTATCTCGCTATTCAACGTGGACCTATTTTCTGGGTCGCAATGCATCGCCTCCACCATCGTTACAGCGATATTCCCGGCCGCGATCCGCACACGCCGCGTGAAGGATTTCTTCACGTTCACTTCGGCTGGCACCAGCGTCGCCGCCGCGATGTTTGGGAACGTGAAATATACCGGAAGCTGACGCCTGACTTATTGCACGACAAGTTGTACCTGTTCCTGGATAACGAAGGTCGTGACTACCTCACTTATACCGGCATCCTGTTTGGTTCTTATTTCCTGGGAGGGTTCATTGGCGCATTCGGCGCGCCGGGAGGTTGGTTCGATTCATACAACGCCCTCTGCTTTCTGGTTTGGGTGGGGCTGCTTAACCGGGTTGCTGTTTTGCACGCCTTCGGCTTCATCAATTCAGTGTGTCACATCGCGGGCACACGGCCGTTCAAGACAAATGGGGAAGACACGTCGGTCAATAACTTTCTGGTGGCGCTCATTATCTTCGGAGAGGGTTGGCACAACAATCATCACGCACACCAGAGATCGGCGCGTCATGGTCTGCGCTGGTACCAGTGGGATCCAGCGTGGTACGGCATCTGGTTATTGAGCGCAGTGGGGTTGGCTCAAAAAGTCTACGTGCCGAATAAAGAACTCATTCGCAGGATGCAACGCAGTGAATCGCAACGCAGTGAATCGAACGGAAGCGTTCCGCAGTAACAGCAGGTGAGACTTCAGTATGGGACGACGTGTGAAACTGTATCTCTGGCCGGGCCAATCGAGTCGTCCACAGGCTGTAAGCACTAAACCGCCTCCTGAAGCTTTACTGGTGCGAGACGTTGAAGAAACGCATAGCTGGGCGAGATTGGGGTTCCTGCTGCATTTCGGTTGGTTTGCGTTGCTTCTTGCGGTCAACGGCGTGGTCGCGGGTCTGTTCATAACGTCGTGGGAGGATGTGCGTTTGTTTGCCACCGCGCTTTGTATTGTGTTCGTCGGCCTAAATCTAGCGGGGATAGTTGGAACCATGTTGCTTGCGGGCTACCTGCTGGAATGTGGCACGCGAGTACAAGAGATAAACCGCAAACTGTTACGAATGAATCAGAGTAGAGATTCCTTTTCCGAGTCGCTCGCTCTCATACCGCGAACTGCAATAAAGGTTCTGTTTGGTTTTACCGGACTAGTTTTGTTGTTACTCCTGATCTTCTGGGCGATCGTGTTGAGAAATATTTAGTCAACTCGTCGCCGCGACATTGCGAGGTAGGAATGGATAACGAATCCACACTGGAACTATACAAAGAGTATCCCCGGCCCGAGCATGAGGCTGAGATCGCAAAGAAGATCGTCGATCTTATGCGTGACCAGATGTTGAAGAATTATTCGAGTGGAAAGATGTTGCGTGACGTCCACTCGAAGGGTCACGGTTGTGTTGAGGCTGAGTTTATCGTGCGGCGAGATTTACCTTCGGATCTTCGTGTCGGCATCTTCAAAGAGCCACGCACGTTTCCGGCCTTGATCAGGTATTCGAATGCTGGAGCACTGGCTCCCATTGGTGGCACCGCTCACGACATCAAGCGCGATGCCCGCGGCATGGCTATCAAGCTGCTCGGCGTAGAGGGTGAAAAACTTCTCGATGACGAAAAACTAGCCGGCACTCAGGATTTTCTGCTCTTCAGCGTTAACACCTTCTTCACCGAGGGACCAGAAGGCTTTTACGATCTGATGCGTGCGATCACAACCAGCAGATTCGCAAACATCCGCTATCTGCTTACTCATCCCTCAGTGACGTTCGCGTTGGTTCGATCTCTCTACAAGCATCCGTCTCTTTTGGAGCTTCAGTATTTCAGCGCAGTCCCGTATCGGTTTGGCTTCAAAGCGTGCAAATATTCGGCCCGGCCCTCGCGCGACAGACGGAGTGCGTTGCCTACCAAAATTACTCCCAACTACTTGCGCGAGAGAATGCAGGAACGACTGCTCAAGGAAGATGTTTACTTCGATTTCATGGTCCAGATGCAGACGCATCCGTATAAAACACCGATTGAAAACGCCCTCGTGCAATGGGACGAGGAGATATCTCCGTTTCGAAAAGTTGCGACCATCCGAATTCCGAAACAGCGTTTTGATTCGCCGGAGCAATTGGAATTTTGTGACAACCTCTCATTCACTCCGTGGCATTGCCTTCCGGAACATCGACCCCTGGGCAGTGTCAGCCGCGTGCGTCGCATCGTGTATGCAGAGATCTCCAAGTTCCGGCACCACGAGAACAACGTGCCTCGAGAAGAACCGGTATTACATGAGGCCTCTAATTAATTAAAGGACGAACAAGGACGAAGTGTTATGTCAGATAGAAAGAGTGCGCAGCGAAAACAGAACTTTCAGGTGGTCCTTACCGTCATGGCCGTTGTTAGTGTGCTTGCCTATCTCTCGCGGCTGCCGAGTGTGTCGGCGGGTGAGGCTGCAAGCATGGCGACGCAGTTTCAGTTTACCTGGGAGGAAATCCCGCAACCACCTTTACCCCCGGGCGGAGTCGTATTCCCGGTGAATAAGACTGCTCGGCACATGGCCTTTTACTTTTATCAGGTTGGTGAGTCCACCGCGCTGGGCGATCTCGACGGCGACGGTTTGCCTAATGATCTATGTATCACGGATGTGCAGACGAAATCGGCGATGGTGAGACCCGTGCCTCATACCGGCGAGCGTTATGCGCCCTTTACGCTCGAGTTTGGGAAGCTTCTGGATCGTGTGACGCAGTATCCGAGTGTATGTCGCATTGCCGACATCAACGAAGATGGTCTCTCCGACCTGTTTATTGCTTTCTATGGCCGTCCTCCCGTCTTGCTTTTACGCAACGTTGCTTCGAGTGCAACTGATAAAGGTGGTCTCTCGATGCAGGCATTCACGGTTGTGGAGCTGGTTCCCGGTCTCGACCGACGCTGGTGGACTGCGACAGCTACTTTTGCCGACATCGATGGCGACGGTCATCAGGACATCATTATCGGCAACTACTATCCCGACGATGCTGAGTTGTTCGACGCTAACTCAAGCCGTCCTTTTGAAATGAACAGCGATTTCTCTCGCGCCCGCAACGGCGGTAAGAATCGAATCTTTCTTTACGTTAACAGCACTGCCGGAGCGACTCCGTCAGCCACATATCGCGATGCGGGCGACGTCTTTCCGGATCGTGGCGCTTATGCGTGGACGCTAGCCGTCGGCGCCGCTGATCTCGATCGCGATGGTCTCTCAGATCTTTACATAGCTAACGACTTTGGTCCCGATCAATTGCTCTGGAATCAGTCGCAACCCGGTCGGGTGAAGTTTCAGGAGCTGAAGGGTGAACAGGGCTTCTTTCGATCAGCATCGATGGCAATTGGCCACGATTCATTCAAAGGGATGAGCATCGATTTCGGCGATGTGAACCACGATGGCATCTTCGATATGACAGTGAGCAACATCGGCTCGCCGTTTGCCCTCCAGGAAGCTCATTTCCTCTGGACCAGCACGGGGCAAAACGAGCGAATCAAGAGCGGATTCGCACCATGGGTTAATCGCTCTGCGGAAGCCGGAGTTGCACATAGTGCCTGGGCGTGGGACTCGCGCTTTGAAGACTTCAACAACGATGGCGTCCTCGAGCTGGTCCAGGCCACAGGTTTAGTGAAAGGCAGGGCGAATCGCTGGCCGGATTTGTCACAGGTGGGAGCCGGCAACGATACCTTCGTCAAATATCAATCCTGCTGGCCTGAGTTTCTCATGGGCTCAGCGGAAGTCGACGGCTCGTACCCGAATCCCTTCTGGGTGCTGAGTAACAACGGTCTCTATGCTGATTTATCTACAACATTGTTTCCGGGGTTGACACCGGCCACTAGAGGCATCGCGATCGCAGATGTAGATGGAGATGGATATCCCGAGATGGTGTACGCGAATTTCTGGGAAGAATCGGTTTACATCAAGAACAAGACGAGCGGCAATCGCTTTCTTGGTTTGCACCTCCTCCTGCCGGTAGCCAATGCAGACAATCAAGCTAAACCGATCATGACCACGACAGTACATGACGGACATCCACGTTGGCGTGAAGGTACACCTGCGATCGGAGCATTCGTTGAGCTTGATATGCCTGGCGCTCCGAGTCAGATTCGTCAGGTTGATGGCGGAAACGGCCATTCAGGTCAACGCAGTCCGCAAGTTCTGTTTGGTCTCGGTCAAACGACGGCCGCTGAGATTCCCGTCCGCATCACCTGGCGGGATCTGCACGGCTCTTTACATCGCGACGCGCTCACGCTCACGCCCGGGTACCACACGGTTGTCCTCGCAGCACAAGGAGTAACACCATGACCACGCCAAAGCCGCAACCGAAGAAACGCGATCCGCGCACCGGCCTCAAAATGTCGGCCAGCCTGGCCACGGTGTTCACGATTCTGGGACATACTGTATTTGGCTTTGAGCAACCTCTGGCTCAGGTGTTTGTGGCGCTCGGAACCGGCTACACCTGCGCGTTTCTATTTGAATGGGTTGACGCGCGGGCGAGCGGCTGTCAGCCGGCGTATGCAGGTGGTGGCGTCCGTAAAGTGATTGATTTTTTGCTCGCGCCGCACATGACATCCATTACCCTTGCGTTCTTGCTCTACTTTGGTGAACAGCTCTGGATTATGGCGCTGACGGTGGCGCTTGCGATCGGTTCCAAACATGTCTTGCGGGTCCGAGTTAACGGGCGTCTGCAACACTTCATGAACCCGTCGAATTTTGGCATCGCGATTGTCTTGATAGTGTATCAATGGACTGGAGTTCTGCCCTGGAACTTCACTATCGATATTCATAATCCGTGGGATTGGCTAGTGCCGCTGGCGATTGTCATGCTCGGCACAAGGTTGAACCTGCTTTTCACCGGCAGGACGCCAAGCATTCTTGCATGGCTCGGCACCTTCATCATGCTCGGGGTCACTCGCTCCTTAATCCGAGGCACTCCGCTGCCCGCTGACTTAGTAGTGCTAACCGGCATCCCGATGGTGCTGTTCACGTTTTACATGATCACCGATCCACAGACCTCACCATCGCGATTCAGGAGTCAAATCATCTTCGGGTGTTCAATTGCGTGCGCTTACTATGTGCTGCTCTCTCTTCACGTTCAGTACATGATGTTTTACAGCGTGACGATTGTCTGCGCCTCACGGGGTGTTTGTCTGTTGCTGGCAAGTCTTCGTGAGCCGGCTGCGACTCAGGAGCCGGCGCTCGAAGTTACGGCACAGAGGTCGCCGCTTCTCAATAAGACGTAAGTCGTGCTCGTTTAGTTTTTGGCCGATCTGACCAGGGGCGACGCGCCCCACGTTGTTCGGCGCTTGCCCCTGGCTATCATATTCCCGCCTTTGGCGCTCAGTTCCGACTTTTTTGTGCAAAGCCTCGGGCTTTTCGGAAACCAGGATCGACGTTACTCGCGGAAGCGTTCATACGCTGGTGGTAAGTTGATCCCAAACTTCTCACACAACGCCGATACATCTTTATAGTCTTTCTCTTTCAACTCATATCCACTATGGAAGTTTATCGCCCACTCCGGCGAAATACATTTAACGGGCTGTCCAGCTATGATCCCGACGCCTGCGAGCGCCTCCGCGGGGTACATTTCGCCATTCTCGACTGGACCATAGATGCCGTTACCATGTTCGTCCATGACGATCACATGAATATCAATTTCGTGCCCATGATTATCGGCCAGAACAAAATTGTGGGGCCGGCGTATTTCCAGCTTTATTTCCCGATAGCCGCGCGTATCGAGTAGCTCGAGAAGCGTGGCAACGTCCTTTTGCTGAATTG
>DATDFT010000143.1:0-6017 GCA_036522475.1 Pyrinomonadaceae bacterium
AAACGAGCTATCGCTCACTTCTTTCACAAATTCACTCATTGTTAGTCGCTCCTAGTCCTCATCTTTCTAAACTTATTGCCCCTCACCTTCGAGGAAATTCTTTAACAAACGTGCACGCGATGGATGACGCAGCTTGCGCAATGCTTTTGCTTCGATCTGGCGGATGCGTTCGCGCGTGACGTTGAAGTTCTGGCCCACCTCTTCGAGCGTGCGCTCGTGGCCGCCGTTGTCGAGTCCGAAACGCAGCCTGATCACGCGCTCTTCACGGGGGCTCAACGTCTGCAACACATCGCCGGCGATTTCGCGCAAGTTTGAAGTGATCACACGCGCCGCCGGGCTCTCGCTCGACTTGTCTTCAATCAGATCGCCCAACTGCGAGTCGCCGTTTTCACCAATCGGCGTCTCGAGGGAGATCGGATCCTGCATCAGCTTGCGAGCCTTGCGCACCTTGTCGACGGAAGTATCCATCTTCTTGGCGATCTCTTCCGTTGTCGGTTCACGACCGAGCTCACGCACCAGCTCACGCGAAGTGTTCTTGAGTTTATTGATCACTTCGATCATGTGCACCGGGATACGGATGGTGCGCGCCTGGTCCGCGATCGCACGCGTGATTGCCTGTCGAATCCACCACGTCGCGTAAGTTGAAAACTTATAACCACGCCGCCAATCAAACTTATCGACACCCTTCATCAAACCGAGATTGCCCTCCTGAATCAGATCCAGGAACTGCAAACCGCGGTTCTGATACTTCTTCGCAATCGAAACTACCAGACGCAGGTTGGCTTCAGTCAACTCATGCTTCGCCTGTGCGGTTTGAGCTTCGCTGATCGCAATCATCTGATGTGAACGCTTGATCTCGAGTGGAGACAAGTGATGTTCAGTTTCGATCTCCTTCAAACGCTTGCGGGCAGTAGCGACGTGCTTCCGGAATTCCTTCTGCTTGTCGGCTTTCAAGCCTTTGCGTTTGAGTTTTTCCGTATAACTCTCGATCTCGCGTTCGAGGTTTCGAGTTTCTTTGTAGACGTTGCCGATGGCGGCGATTAGCCGCTGGCGAGCTGCTTCTTTGAGATGCAGACTGCGGATCTCCGTCGCAATTTCGAGTCTGGTACGAGCGAGCTTACGGCGGTAACGCAACAGCTTCTTCGAGCGCTTGCCGCGTGCCACCCTAAACTCGTCTGCGTAACGCTCAAACTCTTTGAGGCCACGTTTGTAAAGTTGGCGGATGTTGTTTAGACCTTCGATGGTCCACTGCAAATACTCTTCACTGCGATCTTCATGCTCTTCCGTCTCCATCTGATCGGAGAAGGCCACTACGTCGCGGATGTTTAGCGTACCGGCTGCGAGATCGTCGCCGATGCGGAACAGTTCAACGACAGCGATTGGCGAGCGTGCGATAGCTTTTTCGGCACGCTTCTGCCCGCGCTCGATGCGCTTCGCGATCGACACTTCCTGCTCACGCGTCAGCAACGGCACTACACCCATCTCGCGCATGTAAACGCGGATGGGATCCGACGTCTTATCCATCTCGCCGGCGGAGAGGTCGAGTTCGACTTCTTCATTCATGCTTTCGTCGGATTCGACCGCGGACGAGGACTCCTCGATCAAAGGCTCCTCGATCTCGGTTTCACCGCTGGTCGCTCTTTCGAGCGTTTGCAGCACTTCGTCGATGTCTTCAATCGACACGGCGTCGTCAGTCAGTTCCTCACTGAGGTTGACGAACTCGCCTTTCACCGAATTCATGAGCTCGATACCGCTTTGATCTTTTTCAAGCCTGGACAAAATTTACTTTCCTTTCTCGCGGTTTATTTACGCAATTCGGAGGATGCGCGTCCTCCATTCTTTGCCCCTGCGCGCAACTGGGGCAAATTTACTTGCTTCTGGTCGAAATGCCTCTTCTTCCCATTCTTCTCAATGGATTTCGATGCTATTGCAGCGCCACAGGGTTTCAATCGACGTACGACATCGTCGATAGTTATATTTTGCAATACTCGCTCCACCGCGGAATCGACTTCGAGAAGCACATCTCCCAAAACCGTCTCAATATTCACGCCCACCGGGCAGTCGCGGCTGGGCGGTGTCCGGTGTAACGAAAAGACGCCCCGGCACTCCAGTGCCTGATAGACGTCCAGCAGCGTTGTTTTGGCGGGATCACTTGCCAGCCGGGAGCCACCCAGCGAACCAGTTTGAGACACCACCAATCCTGCCTCGGCAAGCTCCTTCAACATGCGCCGGATGACGACGGGGTTGGTGTTGACGCTTTCTGCAACCTGCTCGGATTTAAGGGGTTCTTCCCCCGACCAGGCCATTAAACTCAGTACATGTACCGCAACTGCGAACCTGCTGTTTGTCGACATATCAAGTACTTGGGGATCTCGGGGCCGCCTTTTTGTAACCATTATAGTTACAAATTTAATTTTGTCAAATCTATTGTTTTATAGGATTTACGAGACGGTTCAACTAAACAGCGGGGGCTTTGAGGTCCTGGATGAGGGTGAAGAGAGTGTCGATGTCGACGGGTTTGGGGACCAGGGCGAGATAGCCGACCGAAAGGGCGCGCTCCCGGTCCTCTTCGCTGGCGTATCCCGAGATGGCAATCGCTGGAACGTCTGCCAGCCCAGGCAGCATTCGTAACTGCTCGAGCAACTGGTAACCGTCAACCTCCGGCATGCCGATGTCAGACACGATAATGTTTGGGCGTTTAGTCACAGCGCTCTGTAACGCCTCGGCCGCGGACTCGGCCGTCGTCACACTCGCGCCCTCCCTACGAAAGATCGTGCTCAACAGCAGCAGCGTGTCCGGAGAGTCTTCAACAATTAAAACATCGAGACCTTGCAACGAGTGAACCTTCTTATCGACTGTCTCCGGCGCAACTTTCCCCGTCGGAGCCAGTTCGAGTTTCAGCGTGAACGTCGCGCCATGTCCGACGCCACTCGACTGCGCTTCCATCCGCCCGCCATGCATCTTCGCGAGTGCATCGGCGATCGCCAGTCCCAAACCCAAGCCACCGTGACGCCTCGAAGTCGATCCATCCGCCTGCCGAAAACGATCAAACACGTGCGGGAGAAAGTCGGGCGCGATTCCGATGCCGGTGTCGGCGACGGTGAGATACGCTTGCGCTCCACTCAACCCGGTATTCACAGTCACCTTTCCGCCCGGATCGGTAAATTTGATGGCGTTGGAAACCATATTCCACGCGATCTGCTGCAAACGAACGGGCTCGCCCATCACGATCAAGCTCACCGGATGCAGCGACAGTGAGAGTTCAATGTTGCGAGCAGCAGCCGATGTCCGCACAGTATCGAGAGCGGCTTTGACGGCCACGTTCAGATCAGTCGGCTTGGGTTCGAAATGCAGTTTCCCGGTCGCGATTCGCGAAGTGTCGAGCAGGTCATCGATCAAGCGCGACTGCAACCACGCATTCCGTTCAATCGCATCGAGTGCCTGAGAGACGCTCTTCTCGTCGAGCGTGCCGCTCCGCAACAACTTGATCCATCCGACGACGGGTGTCAGCGGCGTTCGCAGTTCGTGTGACAGCGTTGCAAGAAAAACATCTTTCGCGCGGTTAGCATCGGCGAGCTCGACGTTGAGCCGTCTGAGCTCGGCGGTGCGCTCCTCGATTCGCTGTTCGAGATCGAGATTCAACTGTTGCAGGTCCGCGCGCGCTTTTTGTTCGGCCAGCATCAGTCGCCGGTGTTCGACGCCGCGGCGAATCGTATGCTTCATCGTTTCGATGTCGCATGGTTTGATGAGGTAGTCGTACGCGCCTTCCTGCAACGCAGCGATGGCGGATTCGACGGAAGCAAATCCGGTGAGAACTACCGAGATCGTTAACGGCGCTTGTTGCCTGATGCGGTTAAGAACAGAAAGGCCGTCACCGCCTTCCATGTGCAAGTCAGTGAGGACCAGATCGTAATCAGAGGCGCTCAGCAGATCGATGGCTTCGTCACCGCTCGACGCTGTATCGACGATGTAACCTTCCTTCTCAAAGATTGCTGCCGTGGTGATGCGCAGACTTTCTTCGTCGTCGACCACGAGCAATCGAGCTTTCTTGAAAAATGGTGCGAAGGCGCCGGTATCGTTCAGCGGCGCCGATTGATCAAACGATCGACTCATTTTATCGCTAACTTCGACTGACTCTCCTGATCTTCAAGCACTGGGGACTCAACCTGGAGCACAATACTGAAAACCGTTCCGCGTCCAATCTCGCTGCTGACTTCGATGCGCCCGCCGTGCTGTCGCACGATGTCCTGTGTTACCCACAATCCTAACCCGGTTCCCTTCTTGCCGGTCGAAAAGAACGGATCGAAAATGCGCGCCAGATCGTCTTCCTCAATCCCGACGCCGCTATCGCTGAGTTGAATCAAAATCGACGGCTGCAAAGCCTGTTCATATCGTGACGTCGAGATTACGATTTCGCCGTCGCCTTTGATTGCCTGCTGCGCGTTGATGATGAGATTGAGAAACACCTGGCGCAACTGATCGGCGCGAGCGCGAATCGGCGGTAGCGCATCGTCGAACGACTTCGTGATTCGGATACGCAGTTGGCGCATCTTCTTTTCCATCAGCACAAGCGTCTCTTCGAGCAGTTGATTGATGTCAACCCAATCGACTTCTCCAGGCCGGCGTGCAAAGCCGAGCATCTGCCGGATGATGTGCGACACGCGTTCGGTCTCTTTTCTGGCAATCTCGAGGAACCGCGAATTCTGATCGCCATCGCCATTCACCTGCATCAGGTACAGCGCGTTCTTGATCGCTTCGAGCGGGTTGTTTACCTCGTGCGCGATAGACGCAGCGAGACGTCCCACAGCCGCGAGTTTTTCTGATTCGAACAACTGCTGTTCGACGCGACGTCGCTCGAGCTCGCGAATCTCGGTGAGGTCGTGCAGAATCGAAACCACCGCCGTCACCTGTCCGGTCATATCCAAAACTTCACGCGCAGTGATCTCCATCGGCAGAGACTGTCCACTCTCCGGATCGATCAACTCAATCTCCGCCTGCCGGCCGGTCTCTGAAGCTGACGCCAGACCGGAAATGAACGACGTTAGTTTGACGGCGTTCGCTCGGACAGCAGCCGCCGCCGAGGATCTAAACGATTCGTTCTCCTGAAACAACAACTCCGCACGCCGGTTGAATAGGATGAAATTACCGGCCGAGTCGCACACGACGATCGGGTGGCCTACGTTCTCGATGATCAGGTCGAGACGATCGCGTTCGCGACGCGATTCAGCTTCTGCATGTTGCAGTTTGACGAAGTTGTGCGCCAGCTCTTCGTTTGCTTCACGCAGATCGGTTACGTCGCGGAAGATCGAGACCAGGCCGAGCGGCTCGCCGCGGGAGTTAGTCGCCGGAGTCGAAATGACTTCGAAGTGAATGTCGGAACCTTCGATCGGATCGACGAGAGTGATGTCACGTTGAATCACTTCGGACGAAGAAACCGTGGCGCTCGAGAGGTACGCCGAAAACAGCAGATCATTCATTTTCAGCGCGCGTCGTTTGCCTTCGCCGGCATTTGCGGAGCCGCTGAAGAGTTCCTCAGCGCGCCGGTTTTGCAGCAGTATTTCATTGTCGAGATCGGTAAGAACAATCGGGTCCGCGACAGACTTCATGATCGACTCGATCCACTGTCGCTCGCGCTGGAGCTTGGTGACTGTGTTGACGAGTCGTTCCTGGTGCGTTGCGAGTGAAGCGACGATGCCGATGCGTTCCGCGAAACGTTTGATGAGAACCAGCGAGTCCGGATGAATCGTGTCGCGATTTGCTCCGACGTAGAGAACACCCAGGCGCGCACCGGGTTCGAACGTCCAGTAGTGAGTTCGAGATCTTACTTCGCGGCCTGAATTCGGCGCGATCTCAGAGATTCCAAACAAGGGTACAGCCAGAACATCTTCCTGCCACTGCAGCGACGCGAACAGACTGCGCGACGATTCATCCTCGTTCATGGAGATCCACAATGGCTGAGCATCGTGAATCACGCGCACACAAGCAGCGCTCGAATCGAGCGGCATCTCGATCCGGGC
>DATDFT010000144.1:0-3393 GCA_036522475.1 Pyrinomonadaceae bacterium
GTCGCCACCACCGGCCGCGCGTTCGCCATCGCTTCGATCAAGGTCAGCGGTGTGCCTTCATTGCGCGACGTCAGCGCAACTATATCGAGCGCGGGATAAAAATACTCCGGATCCCTTCTGCTGCCGACAAAGATGACGTCCTTCTCGAGCCCGAGCGAATGCTGTTGTGCTTCGAGACTCTCGCGCAACGCGCCGTCGCCAATCACGATAAATCGCACGTCGCCTTGCCTGCGACACGCTGGATCGATAGCTTTCAAACGCGCGGCCACGTTCAGAAACATCTGGTGATTCTTGATCTCAGTCAAACGTCCGACGATGCCGATCAGCAGCGCGTCGTCGGGAACGCAGAGCTCGTGACGAAACTTTGCTCGCCGTTCCGCGTGTTCCGCAAACACTCCGAGATCCAAACCCAACGGCACCACTCTGAACTGCTCGGGCCGTCCCACGCGAAACTTCTCGCCAATCTCGGAACGCTGTTGTTTGCTGACGACAATCAAACGATCCGTGATGAGCTTAGCCAGCAGTCTCTCGATCGTGAGAAATACTTGCGTGCGACGGCGCCCGTAGTAACTGTGAAAAACGTGACCGTGATACGTGTGGACAAACTTGCACCGGCGCGGTTTGCCGATGAGTGCTCCGGGCGTTAGCCAACGATACAAAAATCCCGCGCTGCGTCCGACGGTGCCCGCTTTCGCGGTGTGCGTGTGAACGATGTCGGGCCGCTCGTCCAAAAAGAGTCGAAACAGTTTCCAGACTGTGACTGCGTCCTTCCACGAGATCTCGCGGCTCATCTCAGGAATGAATATCGGAAACACGCCCATGTCAGCGGCGAAGTAGCTCATGTCTTCTTCGCCTTCCGGCACGCGACCCGCGACAAGCAAAGTGTTGTAGCCCGCCTCGCGCAAACCCTCCGTCAACCACGCAACATGCTTCGCCGGCCCGCCGACGTTCAGCCGCGCGATGATGCGGATGATTTTGGTGTGATACGGAGACATAGCGAATGTCTCTGCGTTCTCAGCGTTTCTCTGCGTCCTTTGCGTTAAAAAGCTACTTTAACGCAGAGGACGCAAAAGATACGCAGAGAACCGCTGAGGTCAATCTTCCATTCTAAATATCGTGTCGCCGTCGCTCTCGTGACGGATCTCGTCGACTTCTTCTTTGCGTCCATTGCCACGATAGAGCCGGTTCGGACAGTTGATCACGATACCGTCCACTTCACCGATGTTCTGATACCCATGAACAACTCCCGCCGGTATCAGCACCGACGCGGGATTGTCCGCACCAACAACAAGCGTCGTCATGCAACGAAACGTTTCCGAGTCCTCGCGATTGTCCCAGAGTCGCAGCTTGAAGTTCGACGGTCCAAGAAAACAAAAAAAGTCAGCCTGGTCGATGTGTTCGTGAGGCCCGCGCGTCACCCCCGGAGTCGTTGCCGAGATATACGCCATCACCGGAAAAAACTCTTCATCCAGACCGTCGTGACGGAAAAGCTCAGCCAGCCAGCCGCGCGAATCGAACGCTTTTGTCAACCGATTAACGACTACTCCCTTGATCTCGCCGTCTCTAAAGCGGTCGGGCATTGGCAACTACCTCTTCGCGTTCGAAGTACATTTTGTTCGCACCGGTTTCAGCGACCATGTTCGAGGCTCGCAACAAACTCTCAAACGTTCCCGCATCAGTCCACCAGCCTTCGAGCTCTTCCCACGTCATCGCACCGCGCTCGATGTAAGCGTTGTTGACGTCTGTGATCTCGAGCTCGCCGCGGCCGGAAGGTTTAAGCGAACGAATGATGTCGTAGACTTCAGCGTCATACATGTAAACACCGATCACCGCATAGTCAGACTGAGGCGTGATCGGCTTCTCATCGATACGCACGACGCGATGACCATCGAGACGCGGCACACCGAAGCGCTGCGGATCCGGCACCTTCTTCAGCATGATCTTCGCGCCGCTGCGCTGCCGGCAATAAGCGTCGACGGCCGAACGGATGTTGCCTTCAATGATGTTGTCGCCGAGCACCACACAAACCGGCTCATCCGACGCGAAGTGTTCGACCAGCGAAAGGGCGGCAGCGATGCCGCCTTCGCCTTCCTGGTAAGAGTAGTTGAGATGTTTCAGGCCAAATGCCTTGCCGTTGCCGAGCAGGCGCAGGAACTCGCCGGCTGAGCTGCCGCCAGTGACCACCATGATGTCCGTGATACCCGCATTCACGAGCGTTTGAATCGGGTAGTAGATCATCGGCTGGTTGTAAACCGGCAGCAGATGTTTGTTTGTGACGGAGGTGAGGGGACGCAATCTCGTCCCTAAGCCACCAGCTAGTACGACACCCTTCAAATTGTCCTCCTGATCGAGTCAGCGAATTGCAAAAACTTTGAGCGAGTCGCCCAGACGGCTCACGTTTAGCATGCCGTTGATTACGTCTTTAACGACGCGGCGAGAACGGTTCTTCATCAATGATTCATTTAGCTGATAACCGGTCAAGACGCGATCGAAACGCTGGTCCAACGCTTTCGGAGCGTCTTTCTTCGCACCCATTGCGTGCAGTATCTCGATCGGGTTGCCGCCCGTCGTTTGAAAACGTATCTGGCTGAAGCCGGCGTCGCGCAGCAGTGCTTTCATTCCGGCTACTGAGAATATCTGTAGATGTTCCGGCGGCCAAACACAACGCCAACTCAAACCCAGCACGCGAGCCGACAAGCCACGCGCGTGCGGAGTGGTGGTCCAGAACAATCCGCCGGGACGAAGCACTCGCGCAACTTCCTGCACCAGCAACTGCGGTTCGCTCAAGTGTTCGAGAATCTCGGCCGCGGTTATCACGTCGAAATGTTGTGAAGGAAACTTCGCTTGCTGTAGCTCGCCGTGAAATACTTCGAAACCGAGCTTGCGCACGTGCTCGGTTGCTTGCTCCGCAACGTCCAAACCCTGCGCGTTCCACCCGTTCTTGCGCGCGGCAAGCAGCAGGCCACCCGCGCCGCAACCGATATCAAGCAGTCGATTTTCCTGGCGATAGCGCGCAAAGCCCGCGGTGATCTCTTCGAGTCGCGTTTGCACGAACGCGGGCGGCGAAAGACTCTGCTCGGGGTAGTACCGTTCGTAGAAGAACTCGCTCGAATACCAGGGTGAGTAAGGTGTGTAGACGGTTGCACACTTGCGGCACCGCACCAGCTCGAGCTCATTCTTCACGCCGAGACTCTGCGACTCTTCGGAGCCACACGCGACACACACCGCGCGCAGCATTTTCTCCGCGCGCGAATCCATCGCCAGAATCCGCTGCCCCGCAAACTCAACTTGTTTCGGCGCCGTCTGCATATCTGTAATCGCACTTGGATGACTGTAGGGGCCGCACTCCGTGGCCGCCCGCATCGATCGCATCAGGGAGATCCGGGGCGGCCA
>DATDFT010000145.1:0-32355 GCA_036522475.1 Pyrinomonadaceae bacterium
TCGTGCGGGTGTCGACGGCGCGAAGAGTGAGTTTGGCGCTGACGAGTCTTTTCCGACCGTGGAGTTTGAGTCGAAGCTGGCTGACTTTCTCGATGGCGCCGAAGTGCTTTACTACCGGCTCGGTGTGGACGAGCACCTCGACAACACGATCATCAAAGAGATCGTGCGCATGCGTGGCTCGAATCGAAAGCCGATCCATCCGCCGCAGACGATCGTCGATCCGGCAACAATCGTTCACGAGATGCGCGTGTTTAAGGGGGCTGATGAGATCGAGATCATGCAGCAAGCTGCCGACATTGCTGCCGAAGCTCATTGCGAAGCGATGAAAGCCGCAAAGCCCGGCATGCAGGAGTATCAGATCGAAGCGTTGATCGAACAGATCTTTCGCAGGCACGGAGCGTCGGGACCGGCCTACACGTCGATTGTTGGCGCTGGTCCAAATGCGACTGTGCTTCATTACATCAATAACGACGGCGAGCTCCGTGATGGTGACTTGCTGTTGGTTGACGCTGGCGCCGAGTACAAAGGTTACGCATCTGACATAACACGCACGTTTCCGATCAATGGCCGCTACTCAAAGGCTCAGCGCGAAATCTACGACCTCGTGTTGAAGGCGCAGATGGCGTGTGTCGAGATGGTGCGGCCCGGCACGACGCACGATCAGTTAAAACAACGTTCGATCGAAATCCTGACTGAAGGCATGGTCGAGCTGGGACTTCTGCAAGGCAAGACTGAGGAACTGATCAAGGAAAAGAAGTACGAGCAGTTTTACATGCACGGTCTCGGGCACATGCTCGGAATCGACGTACACGACGTGGGGCGTTATTACTACGGACAGGAATCACGCGCGCTCGAGACCGGAGTCGTGATGACAGTGGAACCGGGAATTTACATCGCGCTCGATACGAAAGAGATCCCCGAAAAATACCTCGGCATCGGTGTGCGCATCGAGGACGACGTGCTCTGCACGAACAACGGCCCGCGCGTCTTAACAACCAAAGTTCCCAAGCATCCCGAAGAGATAGAAGCGCTGATGAATTCTAAAGTTTCTGGATGATCGCATCCGCAAACTCAGCAGTTTTTGCGGTGCCGCCGATGTCGCGCGTGCGCACCTTGCCCTCTTCAAACACTGCGAGCATCGCATTCTCGATGCGATCCGCAGCCTCGCGCTCGCCGATGTAACGCAACATCATAATCCCGGATTGCAGAAGCGCGGTCGGATTCGCGATTCCTTGTCCCGCGATATCCGGCGCTGACCCGTGCACAGCTTCAAACACCGCACCTTTCTCGCCGATGTTTGCCCCCGGCACGAGTCCCAGGCCACCAACCAATCCCGCACACAGATCCGAAACGATGTCGCCGTAAAGATTCTCGAGCAGCATGACGTCAAACTGTTCAGGCCGCATTACGAGTTGCATACACGCGTTATCAACGATCTTGTCATCGGCCTCGATCGCCGGATAGTTCTCACTCACTTTCCGGAAACAACTCAAAAACAGACCATCGGAAAGTTTCATGATGTTCGCCTTGTGGACCGCCGTCACTTTCTTTCGCGACTCACGTGTCGCATGCTCGAAAGCGAATTTCGCGATGCGCGTCGAAGCCTTTTCAGTGATGATTTTCAAGCTCTCGACCACACCCGGCACCACCACGTGTTCCAATCCGGCGTACAAACTTTCTGTGTTCTCTCTGACGACGATCAAATCGAGCTCCGGATAACGACACGGCACATTCGGCAACGCTCGCACCGGCCGCAAGTTGGCATAAAGGTCCAATGTTTTGCGCAGACCGACGTTGACGGACGTAAAACCTTTGCCCACCGGCGTTGTGATTGGACCCTTGAGCGCAACCTTGTTGCGCAGAATGGAATCGAGCAGTTCCTGCGGCAGCGTTTCGCCGAATTTTTCGAGTGCCTGCGCGCCTGCGTAGTACGTTTCCCATTGAACCTCAACACCGGAAGCTTCGATGATTCGCACTACGTTGGAAGCGACTTCGGGGCCAATGCCGTCACCGGGAATCAGTGTGATAGGATGCATTGCTGGATAGTAACCAAATGGCCTCTATCAAAGGAAGTGCGGACGTTGTAATCATCGGTGGAGGCGTGATTGGTCTATCCATAGCGCGCGCACTTGCAAAGCGCGGTGTGCGCGATGTTTGGCTATTGGAGAGAAGCAACGTGGGGTCGGAGGCGTCGTCGGCTGCCGGTGGCATGTTGTTACCGCAGGTTGAAGCCGATGGTCACAACGACTTTTTTGCTCTCGCTTGTCGCAGTCGTGACCTCTATCCGGCACTTGCGGCCGCATTGCGAGATGAGACGGGAATCGACATCGAGCTCGACACTACTGGAACGCTCTATCTCGCCCTCAACGAACGCGACTACGAAGACATCGAACAGCGTTACCACTGGCAAACTCAATCCGGACTGGCAGTCGAACTACTGACGTCCGCCGCAGCGCGTGAACTCGAACCCTGTATCTCCGAAGCGACGTTCGGCGCGTTGCGTTTTCCTAACGACATCCAGGTCGAGAATCGACGGTTAGTCACAGCGCTTGCGAACAGCATCAACGCACTCGGCGTCAAGACCTTCATTGAAACAACAGTCGAAAAGCTGGTCATCGAAGGTCATCGAATCACGGGCGTGCAAACAAGCCGCGGCAATATCAGTTGTCAGACAGTGGTGGTTGCGGCAGGTGCGTGGTCGAGTTTCCTGCTCCAATCAGCCCCGAATCCGGCAGTGACGCCGGTGCGCGGCCAGATGGTTTGTCTCGAGTCGAAACCTCAGCTCACAAAGCACGTGATCTTCAGCCCGCGCGGTTATCTCGTGCCGCGTCAGGATGGACGTTTACTCGCCGGATCTACGAGCGAAAACGCAGGTTTCGCGAGGCGCGTCACTGCCGGCGGAATCGCGTCGATTCTGCGGCATGCACTCTCGATCTCGCCCGTCGTCAAGGACCTTCCGATCGTCGATACATGGGCCGGATTACGACCGCGAGCCGCTGACGGTTTGCCTGTGCTGGGGCCTTGTGGTGAAATTGACGGGCTCTTTTATGCAACGGGGCATTATCGAAACGGAATCCTACTCGCGCCGCTGACGGCCGAGTTGATTTCCGAAGCAATCGTCGCGCGGGTAACCTCGCCGTTGCTGGCTCCTTTTAGTCCCGATCGTTTCAGCTCTCAGCCTGTAGTGTCCGTTTAAGATGACTTCCGCAATTTTGCCTTTCGTTTTGATTTTGTTGGTTACTGTGCCGGCGTTTGCCCAGGGACTCGCTCCCAGCACCAAGACCGAACCGAAATCCGATAACCGCACCGCGCAGGCGCTTTACGAAGATGCGAACGGTTATCTCGGACGCATGTACCAGGAGTTCAACAAAAAGAAACTGCCTTACGATCCAAAGCTCGAAGCGCAAACGAAAAAAGAGCAAAGAGATCTCGCGGTCAAAAACGCCGCGCTCTTGCAAGCACGCTCGCTGTCAGGCGACGACGTTTACTACCTCGGCCTGTTGCATCACCTCGCCGGCAACGCTGATGCGTCGCTCGCTGCGATGCGTCAGTTCCTGAAGAAAGATCCGGACGGCCAAAAAGCGCAAACGGCGCGCAACGTCGTAGTGCTGTACGCAGTCAGGAAAGATCTGATTCCGGAAGCAAACGCAGCCGTCGCGGCTTATGCGCGTCATCAACCACAGAGTGCTGACGATCGTTATCGCATGGAGCTGCTGATCACAGACGCATACATGCGTGCGAAGGACTATCCTTCGATGAGCGCGCATGCGAAACAGATGTTGGAAGCGTCGAAGACCTTTATCGAGACGAACAAAGGCGAAGTGTTTCGGCGCGATGAGATGTTGTTGAAGTCGACAGTGCTCTTGACAGACGCTTACTTGAAATCGAATCAAAAAGACCTCGCAGTGGCGGCGTTAACCGAACTGCGACGTTTATCGATCCAATTGCCGTCGGCGCACCTCTACCGTGACGCGACAGCGCGTCTGATGCAACTCGATCCGAAGGTGAATCCTGAGGAGCTCTTCAATCCGAGCCTCGTGTCTTCAAAGACAGCGTTGCCGGAGCTCACCGGCAACGACTGGGTCGAACAGGAAGCGAAGAAGCTGACGGACCTGCGCGGACAGGTGGTGCTGCTGGATTTCTGGGCGCCGTGGTGTGGTCCATGCCGTTACACGTTGCCGAACCTCTCGCGCTGGCAGACCAAATATAAGTCCAAGGGGCTCGTGATTCTGGGCGTGACGAAGTACTATGGACACGCTGAACAGAAGCCTGTAACGCCGAAGGAAGAGCTCGACTACCTGCGTTACTTCCGAAAACGCCAGGCGATGCCATACGGTTTCCTGGTCTCCGATGGAGACACGAACGAGATCAATTACGGTGTGTTTTCGATTCCGACTTCGTTTCTGATCGATCGCAACGGCGTGCTGCGCTACATATCGTTCGGCGCCAGCGAAGAAGAGATTCAGTTACTAGGACAGTTGATTGAAAAGTTGGTTAATGAAGATCAGCCACAAAAAAGCACAAAACCCACAAATTGATTTTGTGTTTTATGTGCCTTTTCGTGGCTAAGTAATAAGTTTTATGGAAGGCATTTCAGTACTTAACATCGCGATCGCGTTCGCTGCGGGCATACTCTCGTTTCTCTCACCGTGCGTGTTGCCCCTCGTGCCGGGATACATCTCGCTGATCTCGGGCGTCAGTATCGAGGGTCTCAAAGAAGGGACGACCAACCGGCGCGCGGTGATTATCAACTCGCTGGCGTTCAACGCCGGCTTGTCAATCATCTTTCTGATACTCGGCACGACTGCCGGATTGGTGGGCGCTGCGATCACGAGTAACCCGTGGGTCAGAATCATCGGCGGTATCGTAATCATCGCTTTTGGTTTGCAGCTAATCGGCCTACTCAAAATCTCCGCACTCTATAAAGACACGCGTTTCTTTTCAGACGACAAACCGCGCGGCATATTCGGTTCGGCGGCTTTGGGAATGGCTTTTGCCGCCGGCTGGACACCGTGCATTGGTCCAATACTCGGGGGCATCATCGGTCTCGCTGCGACGAGTGGCGGCTGGCGCAGCGGACTCGTGCTCTCGGCGTTTTATTCCGCCGGGCTCGCAGTTCCGTTTTTGATCACGGGCCTGGGAATCAATCAGTTTCTGAGTTTTTACAAAGGGTTTCGCAGGCACCTGCACAAGGTCGAAGTTATTTCGGGCGTGGTGTTGATTGTTGTCGGTTTGCTGGTGATGAGTGGACAGTCGACAGTGTTGGCTACGTCGAAATTCATGTCGCTGATACCGAACCTCGAAGGTTTACTGAAGTTCAAAGAACCAACGACGCCACCGCCAAGCACTGCCACGAAAACTACTTACTACGAACCCGTTCCCGACGTCGAGTTTCAAACACTCGCAGGCAAACCGTTTCACCTGAAAGAACTACAGGGCCAGGCCGTGCTGCTGAACTTCTGGGCCACTTACTGCATTCCCTGTCGCGAAGAAATCCCAGCGCTAAACTCACTTCAGCGCGAGCTCCAGTCGCAGGGATTAAAAATCGTGGGTGCATCTCTCGACGACACCGCTGACGGCGTCAACGCCTACCAGCAGGAAGTCGCGAAGTTCGAATACGAAGTGTTGCTCGGCGGCAGCGACGCTAAAGTAAAATTCGCACAGTCAGTATTGCCGACCACGTACCTGATCGATCGACAAGGAAGAATCCGGCAAAAGATCATCGGAGCCAAGGACAAAGCTGGCTGGGAAGCGGTATTAAAACCGTTGCTGGCCGAAACGCCCGCAACTGCCAGCGCCGCAAATTAACCGTAGCAGTTCAACGGAGTATGACCATGAAGAAACTGTCACTCGCCATCTCAATTCTCGCTCTCGTCATTTCCGCCGGAGTCGCGCGCTCGCAGACGAGTCACGAGTACTCGCCGCTGGTTGAGAAAACGGTCAACTACAAAAACTGGAAGCTGCCGAATATCACGACCGCCAAAGACGAAGATTTGCGCAGCTTGATAGCGGGGAAGAAGCTGGTAATGATCGTTTACTTCGCGCCGTGGTGCGGTAACTGGCGCAACGAAGCGCCGATCGCCGCGAAGTTGTACGACAAGTACAAGGCGCAGGGTTTTCAGGTTATCGGGGTCAGCGAATACGCGACCTCCGGAGACGCGTTTACCTTCTTCGGCGAGAAAGATCCGCCGTATCCGGTCGTCGCTGAATCACAGACGCGCGACGACAAGTTAAAGACTCTGCATTATGGGTATCGCCAGCTCACCGGCGACACGCGCAACTGGGGCTCACCGTGGAATATCTTCATCGAGCCGGACAAGGTAAACAAGACCGGCGAAGTGCTCACCGAAAAGGCTTTTGTCGTGAACGGCGAGTTGGTCGAGGATGAAGTTGACAAGTTTATCGCTTCGAAAGTCGGAACCGCGACCGCGACGGTAATCCAGCCGTGTAAGAACTGAGCCGTGAATCTTCGAGTCCTCTATCACGGTCACTGCTTCGACGGCGTTGCTTCAGCGGCAACTTTCACTCGCTTCTACAAAGAACGCGTCCATCCCGAGGCCGAAGTCAGGTACACCGGACTGCTGCACCGGCCCGGCAACCTGTTTGACATGGCCATGTTTGACTCCGACGAGAATGCCATCGTCGACTTCAAATACGCTGCGTCTGAAAAACTCACCTGGTGGTTCGATCACCACGAGTCTGCATTCTTAACTCCCGAAGATGAAGCACACTTTCGCGCCGATAAATCAGGCCGAAAGTTTCTCGATCCGAACAGGAAATCGTGTACCGAGTTCATTGCCGACGTTACTCACGAACGTTTCGGATTCAACGTTGAACCAATTCGATCACTCGTTCACTGGGCGCACGTTATCGACGGCGCGCTGTACGAGTCGCCGGCGCAGTGCGTCGAATTAAAAGAGCCGGCCCTGCAACTGATGCAGGTGATCGAGGCCGATCCTGACGACGCCTTTATCGAGACTATTATTCGCGACCTCGTCACTCACTCGCTCGAGGAAGTCGCAACAAGCGCTGAAGTGCAACATCGTTTTCAGCCGATACTGAAGCAGCATCTCGAAACGCTGGAAACCGTGCGACGCAAAGCGACGAGCGCGAACGGCGTGGTCCAGTTTGACTTGATCGACGAGGGTTACGAAGGTTTCAACAAGTTCATTCCGTACTATCTTCATCCGGAGACCACTTACTCGGTGGCGTTGACGCGTGGTCCGCAACGCACAAAGATCTCGGTCGGCTCAAATCCCTGGGCGCCCGTGCCGCGCACACACAACATCGCGAAGATTTGCGAGCGTTACGGTGGCGGCGGTCATGCGGTAGTCGGCGCGGTTTCATTCAAGCCGGACGAGGTTGAAAAAGCGCGCACGGCGGCGAGAGAGATTGTGGCTCAGCTTTCAACGCGTTAAGACTATCTTCGATCGTTTAGCGCCAAAGGCGCGAGATATGATAGCCAGGGGCAAGCGCGAGCGAAGCGAGCGCGTCGCCCCTGGTTAAGTCGCCAAATTCGGGTTGAGGCCTGAAGGGCCGAAATAGTTGTCGACGTATTACGCCCTTTTCAGGGCTGGTATGGTTTTGATTGTCTGTTACCAGGGGCGGCGCGCTCGCCTGCTCCTGGCTATCATATTTCGCGCCTTTGGCGCTGTTGCCCTACGGGTCACTTTTGAGGGCAAAGCCTGATTCAAACGGTTGGATGCACGTCGGTTTCGATGCCGAGGCGTTTGATCTTGCAGTTGAGCGTCGTGACTTTCACGCCCAGTAATTGCGCCGCACGTCGTTGATTGCCGTGTGTGCGCTGCAACGCCTGGCGAATCAGTTCGCTCTCGTAGCGCTGCACTTCTTCCTGTAATCCCAGGTTCCCATTGGCCTGCGGCTCCTGGCGGCTCGCCAGCGACTCCACTTCACGCATCAATGTTAGCGCCGCTTCCCTCAGACTATCGAGGTTATTCATTGAGCTACTCATAATTAATCCTTGCTCAAAAGTTCTCTGAAGAACGCGACCGCGCGTTCGTCGCCGGTTTGACCAAGTACTTGAATCGCCAACTTGCGTACTACCATCTTCGGATGATTGCGAGCGGTCCGGATCAGGATCGGGATCGCTTCGTCTTTCTGGCGACGTCCGATCGCAATCACTGCCTGCTTCTGAACTTCAACGTCGACGTCGTTATCGACGGTGTTGGTGAGTGCGGCGTGAAATTCTTCGTCTGTCCGACGGAGGCGACGCACAAAGCAAGTCCGATAGCAATCGCTGAAATAGTTTTTCCAATCATGACTATTTGAGCAGGTCCTGTAGGAACTCGAGCACCTTCGGATCTTTACTGCGACTCAGCCAGCCGATTGCACGCTTGCGACGTTCCATTGGTTCCTTTTGATTGCGCGCGATCTCGATCAGCTTTGTAATCACCCGCTGGTCGTTTATGCGGCTGCTGGTGCGCGCGGGGTAAGCGATTGTTGTTTGTCCTGCTCCCTGGGCGACAGGAGCAGTGACGTAGAACGCGGTGCCATACCCGAGTGAGTTGAGGATCTGATCTTTCAAGTCCTCATTTTTTTCCGTGTCGTAAAGATTGAGCAGAAACTCGACTGCCTTATCACCGCTACGGCGCGAGATGGCGCTGATGGCGGCTTTACGAAGTTCGATCTGGTCGGAACTACGCGCGATCTCGAACAGTTTGGTGGCCGCACGTTCGCTCTTGCGATTAGCAAAACCGGAAATCACAGCGCGCCGAATCTCGACACTCTGATCCGCATCGTAAATCCGGAACAACGCATCGACTGCCGGTTCGCCAGGACGCGTGGAGATCGTCAGGATCGCGAGCTTTCGTTGCCCGACTGTCTTACCGCTCGTGCCGATATCACTCAGGACTGCGATCGCCCGCTCGCCCGTGTGTTTACTCAACGCGTAGAGCGACGCTTCTACGATGTCGTTCTCTTGCGAGTTCAAGGCGAAATCCCGCAGGGCATCGAGCACGCTGTCGTCGTTCGTTGCACCGAGCGCGGAGATGGCGCGTGCACGGAGTTTCAGATCCGGTTCATTACGCGCGACACCGAGAATCACGGGCGTGACTGCTTTGCCGCCGTTGCGCCCGAGCAAGGTCAACGCTGCGCTTTTGCAACGCACTGTTTGCGTCGAGCCGGGTTTCAACCAGTCGGTGGCGACCATGATGCCGCGTTGCAGATCCGTCTGGAACAGTGCCTGGAGGACGACGATCTTGAACTCACACGGATCGTCGTTGTTGTCGTCGTCAGAGGAGGAATCCACGGCCCAGGCCACGCCGTTACCGACACCCACACCAATGCCTTCACCTGAACCGATAGTTTGTCCCGGCAGCGGGGCGGGCATGGGCGTGATTACCGGAGTAAGCGTACCCTGCGTATACACACGCGCGGCATCGAGCTCCGCGGCAGCGGCCGCCCGGGCTTTCACCGTTGCAGC
This sequence comes from Pyrinomonadaceae bacterium, assembly GCA_036522475.1. Taxonomy (GTDB): domain Bacteria; phylum Acidobacteriota; class Blastocatellia; order Pyrinomonadales; family Pyrinomonadaceae; genus PSRF01. Next base: position 9,443 of record DATDFT010000145.1, read on the forward strand.
GATGTCCTGGTTTGCGATGACAAGGCTTCCGGGCAACTGCACCATCAGCAAACGCGCGTCTTCTTTCCAACTCGTGGCCGGATACTTAGCCAACAACCGTTTGATTGTCGCGCGGCATTGGTCGTAGTTTCCTAACTTCTGTTGCGTATACGCTAGCCAGTAAAGCGCTGCGTCGAGGTTCTTCTCGTTCGGAAACGCAGCGACATACTCGCCGAATTTCTCCTGAGCCCTGGCCCAGTCGCCGTCAGTGATCAGATCACGCGCGCTGCGAAACACGGTGGTAGCGTCGCTCTGCTGCGTGCTGCGCTGTTGCGCAAGCGCCATCACTCCGCTCGAGAGAACGAGCAGCAAAACTAAGATCATCCTGCCGCCCTTTGCGCCTCTGCGCCTTTGCGTGAGAAATTCTCTTTCGGTGTTTGGTGTCAACATTTCTTTAGCCTCTTCTCTCTAACGGTTTGTGCCCCGGTCCTGGTAATCCAACAGTGCGGCGACGATCTCGGTCTTTTGCACTCGTTCCTTGATCGTGCGCACATCCTCGGGACGCGCGCGATCCGGCAGATTTGCGATGTCGATCAGGAACGGCTCAAGATCTGCCAGCAGTGTCTTGGTGGGAAACTTCGCTTTCATCTCAGCGTCACGACGTAACACGACGTTCTCGTTCAGCAAGCGACGCGAGAGTGCTTTGTCGTAACTGACGTCGATCTCTTCGTCGCCGTCAGACGTGGAAACGTTTCTGATCGAGCGCAGCAGATTTTGCGTTTGCTCGAGGTGACGCGCGGTGTCCTGCTCATCCATATCGAGGTACGTCAGATCGGACGACAAGACATCTGATTGATCTACCGGCACGTGATTGGTTGTGTGCCTCACGCGCGGTTTTGGTTTCGGATGCGACGCGACGAGCTCAGGTTTCGAATTCTTTTGCGGCTCTGGTTCCGTGTTCTTTGGTTGACTGGGAGTTGGGGCCACTGAATGTGCGAGAGTGTGACTTGGTTGCGGTTGGGACGAGATGAGATAAACAATTCCGAGTGCGATTGCCAGCAGCAAGATCGCGATCACGCTCGCGAGCGGCCGCGCGAAGATAGCCGCGAGTCCTCTCCGTTTCGGACTGTCAGCCACTGTATTTGCGGCGACTCTGGTCCAAAGAAATGGCGGCACTTCGATCTTGCGATCGTAACTTGCGAATAGCTGCTGTTCGGCAGTCAACGCCGCGAAACTCGCGGAACAGTCAGCGCACTCGATCAGGTGTTCACTGATCTGCGCTTGATCGTGCGCGGCCATCTCGCCGTCGAGATATTCTTCCAAAAGCTCTGAACAAACTTCACACTTCATAACCGACTCCAGCGTAAGGGCTGATTCTCTTTCTCATCTCAGCGCGTGCCCGGTGCAAATCAGTCTTCAACTTGGCCAGCGAGAATCCGGTGATCATCGCGATTTCTTCATAGCTGCACTGGTGCAGCACTTTGAGCGTGAACACGAGGCGCTTGTCTTCGTCGAGAGCTGCGAGTGAACGGCGGATCAGATCATTCAATTCCTTGCTGAGCAAACCAGCAACCGGTTCCGGCTTGTTATCACTCAAATCCATGACCGATTTATCAGCGAGATTGATGTGGTTGTTGGCGCGGGCTCGTGCGCGAAGCGACTCGCGCGCTACGTTTCGAGCGATGCCAAACAGCCAGGTGGAGAGTTTTGTTTCCGCACGCATGGTGTGAATCGCTCGAAAGGCGCGGACGAAGGTTTCCTGCGTCAGTTCTTCGGCGAGCGCGCGGTCATTGACCATGTCGTAGATGAAACTGATGACGGGCCGCGAATACCTCTCAAAAATCAGACGAAAGGCATCGGAATCGCCCTGGCACACGCGCGCAACCAGGTCTGCTGAACTATTCATCAGGGTTCCCGCCAAGGCGCTCATCGTAGCTCTCGGTAGGTTAGTGATACGGGTGAAGAAAAGGTTTCAGCCGCAGAATCCGCGGCTAAAAAATCTTTTTCGGATCTACGATCTTGCCGGCTATCGCGGAGGCGGCGACGACGTACGGTGAGGCGAGGTAGAGCTTGCCGGGGCCGCTGCGACCCGGAAAATTTCGATTCTGCGCGCTGACCGTCACCGTTTCCGCGGATGGCGAGGCGCCCGGACCGGCGTTGATGCACGCTCCACACGAAGGATCGATCAACTCCGCGCCCGCGCGCTCGAAGAGTTCGATGTATCCACGCTGGCGCGCGTACTGCTTGATCTTCTGCGAGCCAAACTGAATGTACAGGTGTACACCATCCGCGACGCGCTTGCCGTGGGCCAGCGCGTTCTCCAGGACGCTGGCGTACATGTCCATGTCAGCCATCTTGCCGCCGGTGCACGAGCCGCCGTAAGCCGCGTCGATACGAACTTCGCCTTCGAGATTTTCGATGGGAATGCCGTTGCGTGGATCGCCGGGCGTCGCCACCATCGGCCCGATCTCATCCAGGTCGATTTCGAAAATAGCCGCGTACTCAGCATCCGCATCGCTGTAAGTGAATCCTTTGCGCACCTCTTCCGCGTCGAGCCCGCGCATGCGCACGACGTACTCGAGCGTCACTTCATCAGGCTCGATGATCCCGGTTGTGCCGCCCGCCTCGACCGCCATGTTGGTCAATGTCGCGCGCTCGTCCATGGACCAGTTCTTCAAATCGTCGCCTGCAAACTCCAAAACTTTGCCGATGCCTTTGCTTGTCTTCATGTACTCGGACGCGAGTATGAACAGCATCACATCCTTCGCCGCGACGTCCGCGCGCTTCTTGCCTTTCAAAACGTAACGCACAGTCTCCGGCACGCGAATGCGAATGTCTTTCGTGTACCACGCGTTGGCCATGTCAGTTGACCCGACGCCAAACGCGAAGCAACCAAGGACGCCGGCCATGCACGTGTGCGAGTCGGTTCCGATCACGATCTGTCCCGGCAGCGCTAGATCTTCGACGACAGCGTTATGACAGATCGCTTCCGAGCCACCTTCAGGAGTCGAGCCATACAGGCGAATGTTTTGCTGAGTTGTGAACCGCTGTTGCGTTGTCGCGAGTCCTTCAGCTCGTTCGAGCAAACCCATCTCACGATGTTTTGGCGACATCACGCGCCCGATAAAGGTCAGGTGATCTCGAAACGCAACCACCGATTCCGGAGCCGTAACACGCGCATCAGCGCCGAGCGCCTGTTTGAAGAGTGACTCCGCCATCGGCGTGACGTACTCGTGCGAGAAGCGCACGTCCGCGAGCGCAAACAACGCATCACCCGGCTTCACCGCCTCAACTCCGATTTTTCCTGCGGTCACGAACGCATGGCGCGCGATGATCTTCTCGACGATCGTCATCGGGCGTGGTCCAGTTTTGAGTGGCGGTGGCGTTACTTTTCCGGAGAGGCGCGCTTTGTTGTAGTTGAAGAGACCGCCGTGCGAAACGATGTCCTGCGAGATCGGATCGAGACCCTTGGTGAACTCCGAAAGGGGAATGTCTTCGCCGCCTCGAATGCGTTCGATCAAACCAAAATCAGTTGAGGTCAGGAGCCCGATGTTTTGGGAGTTTTGACCGTAGATCTTCTCGATACTTTGTGCGATGACGAGTTGGACGCCCGCTGCTTTCTCCGCGTAAGGCGCGGTCTCACGTGAAGAGCCGCAGCCTTTCGAGAGTCCGGAGACGACAACCGCAAACCCGCCGTTCTTGACTTCGTCTTTCTTCACGGCGCTGTCGCGCATGCCGACGTAGACATACTGGCCGAGCGTTTCGTCATAGTAGAAACAGACCCAGCCCGGTGTTATCTCATCGGTGGAGATGTTGCTCATCAGCGGCAGGTCGCCGTTTTTGAGGCGCGCGGCGAGCTCAGCTTCGAGCGCGGCGGCAGCTTCGTCCGAGGCTTCGAGTTGCTGGCGGATTAGGCTTGTATCGTCAGTTAGAAATAAAATGCGACCTGAGAATTTGATGTGGTCGGGCCGTTTTTCGATTGTGCCGGTCATTAGTGCGTCTGCGGTCTCCCTCGGGTCTGAATTTCTGCTCATCCTGTGATATTTTCTGGGAAAGTGATTATAACCTTACGTTGATAAAACCCTTAGCGGGCTTCCCGGCGTCTAAGCCCTGAGATTGTGCTGAAGCTCAGCAGCGGAGGAGAGTCGATATGAAGTTGTTCGGAAGAAGGTTGGCGTTGGCGGCGCTACTTGTGCTTGTAGCGGTTACGTTTGGCTCACGGCAATCGCTGGTGTTCGCGCAGGAGACTGACGATCCCGTCAAGATCGAGATTTACAAAAAGTTTGTTGACAACCGCGTGCCGAATCCCACCGCCGCGTATCAGGCCGCGCGCGATTACCTCCAGAAGTATCAGAAAGATAAAGACCAGTACACCGATTACCTCCAGAAGTGGGTTGTCGCGTACGAGCGTGACGAGCGCAAGCAGAATCTTCCGGGCCTCATCAATCAGAAGAACTTCTCCGAAGCTTTCGCCACCGGCGCGAAGATTCTGGCCGACGAACCAAACAACCTGCGCGTCCAGATCGACCTTGGTTATGCGGGCTATCTCGCGGCGTCAGCGAAGAACGAGCAGTTCAATACCACCGCTCTTGACTACGCGCGCAAAGCGATTCAGCAGATTGAAGCCGGGAAGGCGCCGGCTGACTGGGCGCCGTTCAAAGGCAAAGACGACACGCTTGCTTATCTCCACTACGCTGTCGGATTTCTGACGCTCAAGACGGATCCGAACGCCGCGATCGATTCGTTGCTCAAAGCGGCACAGCTCGAAAGTGACATTAAGAAGACCGCGTCTACGTACTATTTTCTGGCGGCGGCTTATGAGTCTGGTCCATACAAGACGCTGTCGACCGAGTACCAGGCGAAGTATGCGAACAAACCTGAGACGCCGGAAAGCAAGGCGGCGCTGGAGAAGCTGAACGTGGTCATGGATCGCATCATCGACGCCTACGCACGCGCAATCGCGGCTGCGGGAACAGATCCAAAGACGCAGCAGAACCGCACGGAATGGACCGCGAAGTTGTCGAGCTATTACAAGTTTCGACACGAGGGCAGCGACACGGGCATGACTGATTTCATTAACAGCGCCCTGCAAAAACCTTTACCACCGAAGCCATAACATATTAAAAGAAATTGGAGTCATACATGCGCAAACTTCTCCTCGTGGGTGCGATCTGCGTCGCGCTCGCAGTCAGCGTTAACGGCCAACAGCTCTCGCTCGACGCGATGATCGATCGCGATATCGCTTCATGGATAACAACCTACAAAAATCTTCACACGACGCCCGAACTCAGTCATCGCGAAGAAAAAACTTCGGCCTTCGTCGCCGGTGAGTTGCGCAAACTCGGGTTCACCGTCACCGAGCGCATCGGCAAGTATGAAAACGCGCAATGGAGTGGGTATGGCGTGGTTGGCGTTTTGAGGAATGGTCCTGGTCCAACCGTTCTCGTGCGAACGGAGCTCGATGCGTTGCCGGTTGAAGAGAAGACGGGCCTCGCGTACGCGAGTCAGGTCAAGTCAAAGAACGATGCGGGCCTCGACGTGAGCGTGATGCACGCTTGCGGTCACGACATACACATGACCAGTTTTCTCGGCACCGCAAAGATGCTGACCGAGCTGAAGAGTCGGTGGAGCGGCACGTTGATCATGTTGGGCCAACCGGCGGAGGAGACCGGCGACGGCGCAAACGCTATGTTGCGCGACAATCTTTACGCAAACTTTCCGAAGCCTGACTTCGCGATCGCGCTGCATGACAAACCCGAGCTGGAAACCGGCAAGGTTGGTTACACGCCGGGTTATGCAATGGCGAGTGCGACGTCGATCGATATCAAGATCCGCGGCGTCGGTGGCCATGGCTCGGCGCCTGAGGCGACCAAGGATCCGATCGTTGTCGCGGCGCAGGTGGTGATGGCGTTGCAGACGATCGTGAGTCGCGAGAATTCGCCGCTCGAACCGGCGGTGGTCACAGTGGGATCGATTCACGGCGGCACTCGTTACAACATCATTCCCGATGAAGTTAACCTGCAACTGACCGTGCGCACTTACAAGGAAGAAGTGAGGAAACACATACTCGCTTCGATCGAGCGTATCGTTAAGGGCGTGGCCATGACCGCCGGCATTCCCGAAGACCGCGCGCCGGAAGTCAAAGTCGCCGAAGGCACTGGATCGACTTACAACGATCCGCAGTTGATTGAACGGCTGGTAGGTACTTTCAAGCAGGCGCTTGGTGACGAGAATGTGGTGAAAATGCCGCCGATTATGGCGAGCGAAGATTTTGGTTATTTCAGTATGGACCACAAGATTCCAACGACGATCTTCTGGCTCGGCGCGTCGGACCCGGCGAAGGTGAAGGCGAGTCGCGAATCAGGTGTGCCGCTGCCGGGACTCCATTCGGCGTTGTTCGCGCCCGTTCCTGAGCCGACGCTGCGGACGGGAGTGAAAGCGATGACCTCTGCGGTGCTCGACTTGATGAAAAAGTGAGCCGCAGATTTTCGCCGATGAACGCAAACCTGATTATCCTGCGCGCGCTTCTGGTCCTGCTGATCCTGCCGTTGCCACTGGTTGCGCAAACGACGCAGCTCAACGTCCGTGAATATCGCCGCGCGAACGAGCACCAGATCCTGCAAGAATTCACTACGCTGCTCGCGATTCCAAACGTTGCTTCTGATGTCGTAAACATTCGCAAGAACGCGGCACACATCTTCCAGATGATGCAGGACCGTGGCCTGAATCCGCGACTGTTGGAACCGTCCAGCCACGAATCACCGCCTGCTGTTTACGGCGAATGGAAAACGGCTGGCGCCACGCGCACGATACTCGTTTACGCGCACTACGACGGACAGCCAACCAATCCCGCGCAGTGGACGTCAGGACCACCCTGGCAGCCGACGTTTTATTCAGCCGCGCTCGAAGACAACGCACAAACCCTTCCGCTAAGTGCTGTGATCAATCCGGAGTGGCGTATCTACGCGCGTTCCGCCTCCGATGACAAAGCCGGCGTGATGGCGATTCTCACCGCTTTCAGCGCGCTCAGAGCAAAAGGGATCGCGCTGACGTCGAACATCAAGTTTTTCTTTGAAGGTGAAGAAGAGGCGGGCTCGCCACATCTCGGTGAGATCATCGAGCTCAACAAGCAATTACTCGAAGCTGACGCTTGGATCATCTGCGATGGACCAGTACACCAGTCCGGACGTAAGCAAGTCGTCTTCGGCGCGCGTGGCGATATCAACGTAGATCTCACGGTCTACGCCGCGAAGCGACCGTTGCACAGCGGTCATTACGGAAACTGGTCGCCGAACCCCGCCAATCTGCTTGCGCGCCTGCTCGCTTCGATGAAAGACGATGATGGACGTGTGACGATTGACGGTTGGTACGCGGACGTCGAATCTCTAGGTGATGCCGAGCGTCGCGCGATCTCCGAAGCGCCGCAGTATGACGAAGAACTGAAGAAGCAGTTGGGAATCAAGCGCACTGAGAACGCCGGCAAGACGCTGATGGAAGTGATCAATGAGCCATCACTGAACATCAACGGCTTCGCGAGCGGCGATGTTGGCGCTCTCGCGCGAAACGTAATTCCAACGACCGCCACCGCCGTGCTCGATCTGCGCCTCGTGAAGGGAAACGATCAAAAGCGCCAGGTGCAGCGACTCATCGAACACATTCGCAAGCAGGGTTATTTCGTCACCGATCGCGAACCGGCGGACGCAGAGCGCGCGCAGTATCCGTTGCTCGCGCGCGTTCACGTTCGAGCGGGTGGTTACAACGCCGACCGCACCCGCATGGATTTGCCGATATCGAAATCCGTCATCAGCGCCGTGCAATCCACGTCGCCGGACAAGATCGTGCTGTTGCCGACTTCGGGTGGGAGTTTGCCACTCTCGATCATCACGGAGCGACTGAAGACCGTCACGATTTCTGTTCCGATCGCGAACTACGACAACAACCAGCACGCTGAGAACGAAAACATTCGCATTCAGAATCTTTGGGATGGCATCGAAACCTGGGCCGCGATCATGACAATGAAATGAGCCACAAAAAGGCACAAAAGGCACAAACGCAAACCATCGACTACGTTTTAGTTTTGTGCCTTATGTGCCTTTTTGTGGCTACATCAACTACAACGTGCAGTTGAATGACTTGAGTTGAGTGCGTACCTGATCGTGCTGCTGCTTGCACGCGGCTGCGAGTGTTCCACGCGTTTGCGGATTGTCAGCCAGTTTCTTCCAATTCGCACGCAAGGTGTTGATCGAGCTTTGATACTGCACCCGTGCAGCTTCAGGAATCTTCGTCGTAACACAGTTCTCGTAGGCGGTCAGGAAGGTGTCGCATTCCTCGACACCGATCTTCGTGCCAGTGGCCGCGGTAGCGTTAGCGTTTTTGTTGGTTGCGACCGAGCCTGCGGGCGCGGGGGCGGTCGAGTTCGCCGTAGTTGCGTTTTTATTCGTATCTGCTTTCGAGCAGGCGAGCACTAAGAGGCCAGTCAGAATACATGCCATAAAGAGGAGAGATTTGGACATTGTTGGTACTCCCGGAATTCAGGGTGACAAAGCCCGCAGATAATACACCTTAGACCATCGGATTTGTAGTTCTTTATTGGCCGTATATGTCTTACAGGACCTATACTACTCCCGCGATGAATATCAAAGCACTCCTCGCACTGCTGCCGTTGCTATGCGTTATTTCGCCGGCACTGGCCCAAACTCCACTTCAAACACAAAAACCCGCCCCTGAAGACAAGGACGAAGTCGTCAAAATCACGACGAACCTCGTGCAGGTCGATGCGGTCGTCACGAAAGACGGAAAACCGGTGACGAATCTGACGCCGGAAGACTTCGAAATCTATGAAGACGGAAAGCGCCAGACCATCACGAGCTTCGCGTATATCTCCAACGTTCCCGGCTCAACTCCACTGCCCGCGACCACAGACGCGAAGAAAACTCCGGGCGTAGTTCCGTATACGCCGGTAAAACCGAACGAGGCGCGGCGAACGATTGCATTTGTCGTAGACGATCTCGGCCTGTCGGCGGAAAGCATGATCCAGGTGCGAAAGCAGTTGCGGAAGTTTGTAGCGGAGAAGTTACAGCCAAACGACCTCGTGGCAATCATTCGCACCGGCGGTGAGATGGGCGCGCTGCAACAGTTCACCAACGACAAGCGAATACTGACTCGCGCGGCTGATCAGTTGCACTGGAATATTTGTAGTCGCATCGGTCTTCACGTCTTTCAGCCAGTCTCTCGACTAAACATCACGCCGGCGTGCTCGTACAGATCGTATTCGTCAACTTTGAAAGCGCTGCGGTTTATCGTGGACGCGATGGGCTACCTGCCCGGACGCAAATCGATGGTGCTCTTGTCCGACAGCATACCGAGAGAGTCGCAGGATGAATTCGTGAATGAGCAAGACGAAAACGTAGGGACCCCCAAAGACAGCGACGATCTAAGCATGCCGGACTCAACCAATTACCTGCCCTCACTCCAGAAAATCGCAGAGAAGGCGGTTCGCTCTTCGGTTGTGATCTATTCAATCGATACACAGGGACTGCAATACACCGGACCAACGGCTTCAGACGCAATCAGCGGCCGCGATCCACGGCAACTATCCGGGCTCCTGTCGATGCGATCGCAGTTGCTCTTTCAACGACGCGAAGGCGCCGAGTTGATCGCCAAACAGACCGGTGGATTTCAGGTCCGCAACTCAAACTCCTACGAGCTCGATCGGATCATGGAAGATCAGAGCGGCTACTACCTGCTCGGCTATCGTCCGACCGACGAGACTTTCAATCGACGCTTCCATCACATCAAGGCAAAGGTGAAGCGGTCAGGAATGACTCTTAGAACGCGCTTCGGATTTTTCGGAGTCACTGAAGAAGAAGCCGCGAAGGCAAAAAAACCGTCAACGCAGGACCTTACGAATCTCGCACTCGCATCGCCTTTTATCGCGCAGGATATCGAAGTCGACATGACTTCATTTTTCATCCAGGACCAGGCGGGCGCTTCGCTCGTGCGATCATTTGTCTACATCGACGCCAGGAATCTGACATTTACGGCTGTTAATGGACGACATCAGGGTTCGATCGAATTGCACGGCGTCGTCTTTGGAGACAACGGCGCAATCGCTTACCAGATCAAGCGTGGTGCATCCGTGAGTTTGTCTGAACAAGATTATCAGCAGGCGATGGCGAACGGGATCGCATTGAGCTTCGATATGCCGGTGCGGCGCGCCGGCGCATACCAAGCGCGTCTGGCTGTGCGTGACCGTACGTCGTCGAAGATGGGATCAGCGGGACAGTTTGTCCTTGTGCCGGATTTGAGGAACAAGAAGCCCGCAGTCTCCGGCATCGTCCTGGGATTACCAAACGCGGATCAATCAGTTTCGAATGCAGGCGGGCGGCGCTTCCGGCAAAACGACGATCTCTATTTCGCATTCAACATCTACAACGCCGCGAATGAGACCGGTCAACTGCGAAACCTGGTGATGAATGTCATGCTCTTTCGCGACGGCAAAACCGTCTACTCAGGACCGGAAGTCCCGATCGTTGCTTCCAATCCGAAGGATCTGAGCCGAGTGTTTACCAACGGCAAGCTCAAGCTCAGTTCAGACTTCGAACCCGGGAATTATTATTTGCAGGTTGTGGTTACCGAGAAAGATGCGAAGGACAAGGCAGTTCCGGTGGTGCAGTGGATCGACTTCGAGATCGAGAAATGAACACGAGGTAAAGGAGCTTACGGGATGAAATCCAGGTTGAGTTTGTTAACGCTGGTGCTGCTGTGCTGCACGGCGCCGGCGTGCGCGCAGGATAAGGGAAACCATAATCACAGCGCTACGGCTGCGTCACCTGAGGATCCGATGGTGTCGCAGGATTGGGCCAAGCAGCGACTGGCGAAGTCGCCGCGTCACCAGGAGTGGGTAAAAGTTAAAAACGGCGCGCGCGAAGTTAACAGCTTTGTGGTCTATCCGGAAGTTAAGAACAAAGCGACGGCCGTGATCGTGATTCACGAGATCTTCGGCATGAGCGATTGGGTTCAGAGTTTGACCGACCAACTTGCCGAAGCAGGTTACATCGCGATCGCGCCGGATCTGCTCTCGGGAATGGGACCAAACGGTGGTGGCACCAGCTCTCTCGATCGGAATGGAGTGGGCCAGGCGATTCAAAATCTGCCGCCCGATCAGATCACGGCGGATTTGAATGCGGTGGCTGACTATGTTTCGAAGTTGCCGGCCGCGAATGGAAAAATAGTGGTGACGGGATATTGCTGGGGTGGTGGGCAGTCGTTCCGCTACGCGACGAACAATCCGAAGATCAAGGCGGCGTTTGTGTTTTATGGCCCACCGCCGGCGGCGGCTGACGGCACGCCGGACAAGGCCGCGCTGGCGAAGATCACGGCGCCGGTTTACGGGTTCTACGCCGGCAACGACGCGCGTATCGACGCGACGTTGCCAAAGACGATCGAAGCGATGAAGGAGTTGAACAAGACGTTCGAGCCAGTGACGTATGAAGGGGCGGGGCACGGCTTCATGCGCGCGGGTGAGGCGCCGGAACCAACCGATAAAACGGCTGCGGATTATGAGAAGAACCTGACCGCTTGGCAGGCAAACAAGAAAGCACGCGACGAAGCATGGGCCAGGTGGAAGAAGATCTTAGCTTCAATATAGAACGAAACAAATAGGTCCTATATGACATATCGGATCTATTTTCTTTAAGACCTATTCTTGTTTCATCAGCACTTCCTTGAAGAATTCCACGGCGCGCGGATCGCCTGATTCGCCAAGCGAGCGAATCGCCTGCTTGCGGACCATCTGATTCGGGTGCGTCTTCGCGATTTTGATCAAGAGCGGCACTGATTCTTCCGCGTGCCGCTCGCCGATGGCTCGCACCGCCTGTACCTGCACTTCCGCATTCGCATCCGTGCTCTGCGCGGTCGTGCTCAGAAAATCGAAGCTCCGCTTACCGACGCGCTCACCAAGTAGTCGAATCGCCTGGCGGCGCAACTCCATCGACTCGTCACCACGCGCTACTTCGAACAGTTTGTCTTCGACGCGCGCACTCTTCGTTTCACCAAGCGCACGCAACGCCGCACGCTTCACCTCGACGTTCGCGTCGTTCTTGTAGATCTTCATCAACTCATCAACAGCATCTTCGCGTTGGAAATGTCCGAGCTGTCGCACGGCAGCGGCGCGCGATTCCCAGTCAGCATCGTTCTTCGCGACACCGAGAACAAACGTAAACGCCTGTTGCTCCTCGACACTGTTGCCGGCCGCCGAGATCACACTACGACGAACCTCGACATCCTTCACACTTCCATAAAGATCCTGGAGCGTGGCGATCGCGCCGCGGTCGTGGCTCTGCCCGATCGCGTGTGCCGCAGCGCGCCGCAGTTTAATGTCTTCCGTTTCGTTTCGCACGAGTGAAGCGAGAAACGTTTGCTCGCCGCCAACCAGGCCCAACCAGTAAACGGAACTCGAGCGAATGTGTTGGTTCGGAGAAGTGCTGATGAAGGTTTTCAGCATGCCGCCGACTCTCGAGTCGTCGTGAAGGGCGATGCCGAGAACGGCGCGTTCGCTCAGCATGTCGAGTGGCGCAGCGGCGACGATGGCGCGCAGGTAGTTCAGGCTCTCTTCGTTGTTTGCGCGGCCGAGCCAGTAAACGGGATAACCGCTGTACTCGCGTTTGCGCTCGAGGTTGTAAATCTCCATGCGTGTGATCTGGTTGCTCGCCGAATCGCGCAGCAGGAAGATCGCGAGATTGCGTGTTTCCACTGTCACGCCGCCGGGGGTAGTACCGATGAACACGGTCGTGTCGCCCATCGTGTTGATCGAGCCATTGAAATCACGAATGGCAGGATCGACTCCGACTCCCGGCCGCACGTCGAACGTATACGCGGACCAGTACGGCGTTTGACGAGCGCGCGCTTTCGCTTGAGCAGCGTCGAGCCGGGCCATGAGGTCCGCGCCCTCGACAGCCGTAAAACTCTGAATGGTCGTGGTTGGAGATTGAGTCTTCAGATCGTCGTCGGCAGCAGCGACTGTCGTGGGCGTTCCACTGGCGCATGCGATTCCGACCAGCGCGAAAATGAGGAGCAACGAATGGCGCATGATTCCTCCGTTTACTTCAAGAGTTCTTCGAGAAACTTCAGTGCTTCGGGATCTTTGCTTTCGCCCAAATACCTGACGGCTAGCTTTCGCAATTCAACTGACGGATCGTTCTTCGCAATGTTCATCAACTTGTGCACGGCGCTCTTCTGTTTCGAATCACCAAACGCGCGCATCAGAAACACTCTGAGTTGCTGGTCCTTTTCGGAGTCGTACATCGCGACGAGTTGATCGACTGTTTGCTCGTCATCTTTTTCGCCCAACTGTCGAATCGCAAACGCACGCAACTCGATCGCATCGTTGCCGCGGGCAATCTCAACTAGCTTGGCGCGTGCGCGCGGATCGTTGTTTTCTCCAAAAGCGCGCAGCAGGCCCATTTTGATCTGCATGTTTGTTTCGCTGGTGTAGAGCTGAAGCAGATCGTCGAGCGCGATGTGCCCGTGCTCGCCGAGACGTCGAATCGCCTCGATTCGTATTTCCGGAGTGTCACCCTGCTTCGCGATCTCGATCAGTTTTGCACGCGCCTTGGCGTCGTCGCGTTCGGCGAGTGCCCGCAGGATCTGATACCGAATCTCTTTCGTCTTGTCTGCGTCGTAAATCCGGATCAACTCGTCCAGCGAAGCAGCATCTTCTGTTTCGCCAATGAAGCGAATCGCGTATTGCCTGATTGCGAGGTCATCGCCTGAACGCGCAATTTCGAGCACTTTTGCGGCGCCCCGCGGCGTACGGCCCTCAACCAGGGCGCGCAGGATCTGGATACGAACGTCCTTGGTTTTATCGGCATCGTAGAGCTTGATGAACTCGTCGGTAATTTGATCGCTGCGTTGCTCACCGAGACGTTTGATCGCGGTGAGACGAAGTTTCACGTCGGGATTGCTGCGCGCGATGTCGAGCAGTAGCGGAACTGCACGTGCACCGCCTTGTGAACCGAGCATCGATACGGCAGCAGCCGGAAATCCGGGGCACTGAGTTGGATTAGCGCGGAGTGCTTCGGTGGCGATGGCGATGGCGCGATCCTGGTCCGCCTGAAAAAGACTCTGCAATGCAAGCATTTTGATCTCGCAGTTATCGCGTTGCAGCGCCTGTTCGACCTGGGCTTTAAAACCCATCACGACTAACAAGGCCTGAGCATCGCTGCGCCAGCTCGAGTTCGGAAATCTATCGATCAAGCGCAGCAGTGGAACGGAGGCATCTTCAGTGCGGTTCTGTTTTTGTAGCGCGTAGCCATACCAGTAAAGTGCGGCGTCGAGATCTTTGTCTTTGGGATAACCCTTTATGAAGTCGTTAAATTTCTCGGCTGCTTTTTGCCAGTTCTGCGCTTCGATAAAGTCGCGGCCTTCGCGGAAGATCTGCATCGACGCCGTGTTGCCTTTGTTCTGCATAAAGCGGTTCAGCTTGGCGACGTCCTGATCGTATCCGTAGGTTCGTTGCGCGCAGATCGTGAAAATGGCGACGACTGCGGCGACAACCAACAGGGCGATGCCGGCTCTGATTTGGGGGCGATTGGTAACTAGGTGCTTCATGATTTCGTTTCGGTCCTTGTGGCTTTTAATCAATCGAGCGCGCGGGCGAGAGCTGTTGAGTTCACTCGCAGGAGCCCGACTATGTTTTTGCGTTCCACGCGTTCGCGGATTGCGCGGACAGTGTTTTCATCCGGCTGGTCCGGAAGATTGGCGATGTCGATCAATATCGGTTCCAGGTTTTCGAGCAACGACGAGATCTGAACGTCGCCGGCAGCGTCAGCCTCGCGCTTGAGCAACATGTTTTGATAGACGAGCTGCTTTGCGCGCTTTCGTTCGTAACCAACTTCTTCAGCCGCCGATGGCTGGTCGAGACGAACGTTCTTGAACGCTAGCAGCAATCTTTCCGAAGTCTCGAAGTGCATGGCGGTCATTGTTTCCGCATCCGCGGAACGCACGCGCTCCGGAACCGCAGCGAACTGTTCGCCCGGTTTTGGCTCACGCACGATTGGTCGCTTGTTTGGCGCCTGTCGTGGTGACTTGTCTCCGCTGTTCTTGCTCGGAGCGGGTTGTGGTTCGGGCGATTCTTTCACGTCCGGTTGCTTGCCTGGCTCAACTGTGGCAGCGGGTGCAGGCGACGGAGTTTGGACCACGAGCGCCACGTCTTTCTGTCCGCGCTGAGTATTCGATTTTTGATACGCAACGAAACCGATGATCGCGGCGACGATCACCAGCATCGCAAACGCGATTGCCTGCGTTCCGAAGTTCCACTGCAATCCGCGAGTGCGACCTGGCCTCGCGAGGATCTTCTGCAACGCACGATTCTGAACTTCCGGTTGCAGTGACGTTTCAAAGCCAATGATCTGGCTGCGCAGGCTTAGAAAGTCAGCACGCAGTTGTTCACACTCGCTGCACGTCAGCAGGTGTCTTTCGACTTCGCGTGCTTCCGCAGGTACGAGTTCGCCGTCGATTAGCGAAGAGATTTTTTCACTAAACCTACAGTTCATTTCAATTTCCCATTCGCGCAACTCTTGAAATTCCCGACAACCTGGTCCAACGCTCTCGCAGCGATGCACGCGCGCGAAAGATGTCAACCTTTACTTTGCTCTCAGAGACGTTCAGCACTCGTCCAATCTCGCGATAACTCAACTGTTCCTGCTCTCGCAGCAGGAGCGCGGCCCGTTGGTCTTCCGGTAACGTTTGCAGCATCTCGAGGACCATTGCGTTGCGCTCCTGGACCTCGTATTCCTGTTCCGGATTGCGTGCTCGCGGCCTCATGGCTTCCACCACTCGATCAAAGAGCCGGTAGCGCGTGTTTGACTTGCGAAACTCATTGATTGCCATGTTGCGCGCGACGCGGTAGAGCCAGAAGCGCGCTTCACCTGCCGGCAGAGTTCCCCATGCCGTCCGATGTAGTTGCAGGAAACTTTCCTGTGCCAGATCCTGCGCCAGCGGCGCGCGGCCTCCCAATAAACACTCCAGAAAGCGGCATAGGCTCGGGTAGAAATCCTGAAACAGCATGGTGAACTCTTCGTCTTCGCTCGCCATAAGCTGCGCTACGTCTCCTAAAACACCTGGGTTCAGCAAAAGTTACAGAAATTTTTAGCCACAAAAAGGCAAAAAGCACAAAGAGATTGCTCTTAAAAACATTTTGTGCATTATGTGCCTCTTTGTGGCTAAGGATTCAATCATGAAAGGCTGTCGAGTTGTTTTCGTGCTCGGGAATCTTGAACTCGGCGGCGCGGAACGTCAGGCGCTCATACTCGCACGATACCTGAGCGAACACGAGCTGGCTGACGTTGAGGTTTGGGGATTCAACCGCTCTGGTCCAGTTGCCGGCATCTGCGAACAACATGGTCTTCGGTGGCGCGTCGTTCCTTTGCAACGACCGTTTGACCTGCGAAACTTCGCGCGGCTCTTGCGCGAGATTCATCCCGACATTCTTCTTCCTTACACGTTAATCCCAAACGTTGTTTGCGGACTCGTATGGCAGCGAACCGGTGCGCGTCTCTGCATCTGGAACCAGCGGGACGAAGGCATATTCACTCTCAATCCACAGTGGCAACTACGTGCCGCGCAACAAACCACGCAATTCATTTCCAACTCGCAAGCAGGCGCGCGCTACCTGATCGAGAACTTGAATGTCGATCCCGCAAAAGTGTGCGTGATTCCGAACGGCATCGAAGTCTCGCCACCGCAATCGGACCGGCGTACGTGGCGTGCGCGTCTCGAAATTGATGAAACGGCTTTCGTCGCCTGCATGGTCGCAAACCTGCACGCGAACAAAGATCACCAGACACTCTTGAAAGCATGGCGCCTCGTAGTCGATGCGCTCAAGCGCGATGCTGTTCTTGTCCTGGCAGGTCGACACTATGGCGCGTACGAGTCGCTGGTTGAGTTGACCAACGAGTTGGGCCTGAGCAACAGCGTTCGTTTTGCGGGGCAGGTAAGCGACGTCGCGGGACTATTGAGCGCGGTAGATCTCGGTGTGTTCAGTTCGCGCTCTGAAGGGTGTCCGAATGGTGTTCTCGAATGCATGGCTGCGGGACTGGCAGTCGTGGGAACCGACATCGAAGCAATCAGGGAAGTTGTGGGCGAGAAATTCCTGGCACCCTCGGGTGACGCCCAACGCTTCGCGCAAGTAATTCTCGAGCTCGCGGATGATCCCGACTTACGTGCGACAATCGGCGCCGCGAATGAGAGTAAGATCAAAGAGCAATACAATGCGCAGCGTATGTGTGAAGCCATAGTCTCCCTGCTCTCATCATGACCACGAACGAATCAGTCTCACTCCGAAAACTCATCGGTTCGTTCTTTTATCTATTGATCTTTCCGGTCATCCTGTTCTCCCTTGGCGGCGACTTGCGTTGGACCGAAGGCTGGGTGTACTCGATCATCTTCTACGTGATGTGTTCTGCCCAACTTCTTTACCTGCACTTCAAAGATCCGGCATTACTAAAAGAGCGCTTCGGCTCGCCGGTTCAGAAAGAACAGAAGCCGTGGGACAAGGTGCTCCTGATACTATTCTTTATCGAGTTCCTCGTATGTTTTGCGATTATGCCGCTCGATGCGCGGCGCTTTCACTGGAGCCCGGAGTTTCCTCTATGGACCAGGATCACGGGCGCACTGCTGCTAATACTCGCCATGCTGATGTTGTGTGAAGCGCTCAGGGAAAACACTTTCGCCGCGCCCGTAGTGAAGATGCAAAAGGAACGTGGGCAGAAAGTGATCTCAACCGGAATGTACGGAGTCATTCGTCATCCGATGTACGCGGGCGCCGTGCTCCTCTTTATTTCCACACCGCTGTTGCTCGGTTCCGTCTACGGTCTCCTACTCGGGTTGTTGTTAATCATCACGATTGCGGTTCGCAGTGTCGGCGAGGAAGCGATGCTCAAGCAGGAGCTCGAGGGTTACAGCGACTACATGAAGAGGGTAAAGTGGCGCATCATACCGTTTGTTTTTTAGGAGGCTCCCCATGTATATCAAACAACGCGTGTTCGCGCTGCTGCTGATAGCTGTATGTGCGGCGATGATCTATTACGGGTGGTACGTGCTGCGCACGGAAGGTGTTTACTACATGAAGATGGCGACGTTTGCGCCGCTCGGAGTTGTTGGTGGCATCTTTCTGTTACTCTTCCCGACCATGGGTGGCAAGCCAAACTCGACGAAGCAAAAAGTGATCGTGCTTGCGGTGTTTGCGATCGGGATCGTCGCCGGGTTGATCAACTGGTTCCTCATGGATCCCGGTTTCTTTGGTTTTGAGACGCGATAATGGAGCTTCTGTTTCAGGAGTTGACTGGCGGACTGCCTGATCGCCGGCGGCTCGCGATCATCGTCATCCGCCTGTTGGCGGCAACTATCCTCGGTGCGCTCGTGGGCCTGCAACGCGAACGAGCCCACAAACCTGCCGGACTGCGTACGCACATGCTCGTTTGCATCGGCACAGCCCTCGTTGTTTTGGCGGGGTCGGGAGCCGGCATGACGACTGACGGTTTGTCGAGAATCATTCAAGGCATCGTCACCGGGATCGGTTTCGTCGGCGCTGGAGCGATATTGAAGTTGAGCCACGAGCGCGAGATCAGAGGACTGACAACTGCGGCGGGGCTTTTCATGACTGCGGTGATTGGAGTGTCGGCGGGAGTTGGTGCGGTGGGTCTGGCGATAATCGGAACGATACTGACTATCATTGTCCTCGCACTCGAGGGTGTGGAAGAGTCGTGGCACAAGAATCGTAAAACTCAGGATTGATTCGCAACGTTTTAAGTTAAGGCGGCAACAAAACAGCATGTGTCGAAATATCAAAACACTTCATAACTTCAAACCTCCGGCAACCGAGGAGGAGATTCGTGCGTCGTCGGTGCAATTCGTGCGCAAACTGAGCGGCTTCACCAAGCCGTCGAAGGCTAACGAAGCGGCATTCAACCGGGCCGTCGATGAAGTGGCCAGGGCAGCAACCGAGCTGCTCGATTCGCTCGTTACCACTGCACCACCGCGCGACCGCGAAGTCGAGGCAGCCAAAGCGCGCGCCCGCTCGGCAGAACGATTTGGCTCAGCCGTGAGTTAAGTAAAGGTCAGACACACATGGCAAGCTGGCCCGAGCTCTTCGTAGTCAGACAATTCTTCGAGCCAGACATATGTGCGGCGATCCTCGCTGAACTAAAATCAATTGAAGGTGTCGCCGCGACTATTTATGGCCGAACCACCACCGGATCGATCGACGAGCGTACACGGAGGACGGTTCGTCTCAACCCTGCGGAAGAAACCGACAAGCTCGTGACCAACCGGCTCTGGGAATGTAAAGACGCGGTCGAGAAATATTTTGGCGTGACGCTCAAGGAGTGTGAACAGCCGCAGTTTCTTCGTTACCGCGAGGGCGATTTCTTCGTGGCCCATCAGGACGGGAATACAGGCATGCTTAACCTGGACGCTGAGCAACGGTTGATCTCGACGGTAATCTTTCTCAGTCGTCAATCGGAACAACCGGAAGCAGAAGCGTACTGTGGGGGCTCGCTGGTTTTCAGCAGTATGACCGACCGGATCCGCATACCTTCCGAACCGAACATGCTGGTAGCCTTTCGTTCAGAAATGACTCACGAAGTGACGCCGGTGACGCATGGCGAACGCTATTCGATCGCATCATGGTACAGGTGACTGTTCATGCCCAGCATTCAAAGCAAGGCGATCAACGTTATGCTTCATCTCACTCGCATGAAGCGAACCGTCAATCGCATGCGCCAGCGCGTTGAAAGCGGCGAACGGACCTACACCGAACCCTCACAACGTCACCATCGCCAACACCAGATCTCGAAACGAGAAATCAACGGCCATCTGGTTTGGACTATCGCGCCGCGTGAGAAGCCCAGCGGCAAACATGTCATCTACCTGCACGGCGGCGCGTACGTTAACAGCTTCGCCTCGCAGCACTGGGATTTGATGTCGAAGCTGGTCCAGGGTTCGAATTGCACTATCACTGCTCCGAACTATCCGCACGCGCCCGAGCATAATGTCCACGATGTATTCGCGTTGTTGCTGCCGTTTTACAACGAGCTTGCCGCAGTCGGCGGTAGTTCGAATATAACGGTCATGGGTGATTCTTCGGGAGGCGGGATCAGTTTGGCACTCGCGCAGCGACTGCGCGAGGATGGTTTGGACCAGCCCGGCCGGGTCATTTTGTTGTCGCCGTGGCTCGATGCGACGCTCTCGAATCCGGAGATTGCTGAGTTTGATAAGATCGATCCCTTTCTCGGAGTCGAAGGTTTGCAGTATGGTGGTGCGGCTTACGCGCGCGACGTTGATCCGAAGAATTATCTCGTGAGTCCTGTGTATGGAAGTCTGAGAGACCTCGCTCCGATTTCATTGTTCATCGGCACGCGCGACATTCTGTTTCCCGATTGTCGCAAGCTCAGGGAACGAGCGGCAGACGAAGGCGTCGATATCGATTATCGCGAATACGACGAGATGGTCCACGACTGGATGCTTGGACCAATGCCGGAGGCGAAACACGCAATTATCGAGATCGTAGAGTTGATCCAACATGATGGGAGAAGCGTTTTGCCATGAACATGCAGCCAATCTTTTGGGGCGGACTAATTGCCGGAACTCTCGACATCTGTGCAGCGTTCCTGACCGCCTGGTTGCGAGCGGGCATTGGTCCATTTCGCCTTTTGCAGTTTGTCGCGAGCGGCTTACTCGGGCCGGCCTCCTTTGAAGGCGCCGCTAAAACCGCGCTCGTTGGTCTCGCGCTTCATTATCTGATCGCCACGATCTGGACCATCGTCTTTTATCTCGCCAGTCGTAAGTGGCTTTCTCTCATCGAACGTCCGGTAATGTTTGGTCTGCTGTACGGTATCGCCGTCTACACGTTCATGAACTTCGTAGTGCTGCCACTCTCGTTGGTGGCGCGACGGCCAATCACGGCTGTCGGCACCACCATCGGACTGCTAACGATCATGTTTTGCATCGGACTGCCGATAGCATTAATCGTGCGGCGTTTTTCGCGATAGACGGGTTCACGCAAAAGGCGCCAAGAGAACCTGAATTCTCTTTGCGCCTTTGCGTGAACTTTGCGCCTTTGCCTGAAACCTCTTCTTAGATCCGCCTGCAACTGCCGTTGAGCTGTGCGCCCGCCTCGACGGTCAGCGCCGGGGCCGCCACTTGGCCTTTGACGTTCGCAGTCCGCCCGAGCACCACTTCCTTGCTGGCGCGAATATCGCCCTCGACCGTTCCGTTGATCTTCGCGACCGCGACCTTGATGACAGCTTTTGTCACTTGTGCTCCAGTGCTGATGATCAGTGTCCCGTCAGGTGAAGTGACGTTGCCGGAGAAGTGGCCATCGATCCGAAGCATCGATTTGAAGCAGACTTCGCCCGTGAAATTCACGACGTCGCCCACGAAACCCAGCCAGTTATCTTTATTCGTGTTGGACCGATTACCATTAACGAGTGTAGGCTGGCCGCGTTCATCTCTGCTCGAAAGAGCTTGAGTAGTCATTAGATTTTTGGGTGGGTTGGAAGCCGCCGGGTTGCCGCCGCCGCTGCTGAAGAGAAGTTTCTTTTACCAAGTCAGACTATAGCATTTCACTTCGTGCCGGGAATGTTACGATTACGTTGCTGTTCGGAGACGAATACATTCTAGGGCCAGGACTAAATATGAAACTGATAACCCGTTGTGGCGTTGACTTTGCGACCGTGGAGAAGAGATGAAGTTCGATCTTCACACACACTTTTACACCGAAGCATTTTTTCAAACTATTCGAGATCTGCCGTCAGAGTTTTCGTTCGGCACCAGTTCGACCGGACAAACAATCATCACTCATCGCGGCGCGCGTTTCTTTGGCGTTACACCCGCGATGACCGACGTCTCGAAACGACTCGAAGACATGGATCGCGTCGGGATCGACGTTGAAGTAGTTTCACTATCGACGCCGAACGTCTTCTTCGCTGACGCGGACCATCAGCCGGCCGTGGCGCGCACGATCAACGACTCGTACGCTGAACTGATCGCACAGCATCCGGCACGATTCAAGGGCTTCGCTTCGATTCCGATGGACGCGCCTGACGCAGCGCTCCACGAACTACATCGCGCGATCGACGAGCTGAAGTTAAACGGCGTGATCCTGCTCAGCAACATCGGTGGACGGCCGTTGACGTCGCCTGACTATCGTCCGTTTTTTGAAGAAGCAAACCGGATGAAGCTGTGTATTTTTCTTCATCCGATGATCCCTGCAGCCTCGGACGCGTTTCGCGAGTACGTGCTTGGTCCAATCGTCGGGTTTCCGTTTGACACGACGCTCGCAGTCGCGCGGATGTGTTATGACGGAATGTTTGCGGAGTTGCCGGACATACGTTGGATCATCGGACATCTCGGCGGCGCGGTGCCTTACTTGATGGAGCGGATGGACAACGGTTTCCGCGATTTTGCGGATTGCCGTGTGAAGATCGATCAGTTACCGAGTGTTTATCTGAAGCGACTTTATTACGACACGGTGGCGTTCAGTCCACACACGTTGACGATGGTGCGCGAGATGGTTGGCGCGGATCACATGGTGATGGGCAGCGACTATCCACACCTGCTCGGTTCGATCGATCGCGCGGTCAGCTCGATTGAGAGCTTACAGATCTCAGAGACAGAGAAGCAGCAGATGTTCTCCGGCACTGCTTTGAGTATTCTGAATAATATTTAGCCGCAGATAAACGCGGACTTATTTCACGATGAAGCCAGCGAGTTGGTTGGACCTATTTACTTGGCGATCGCTTGCCCCACACGGGCGGTGGCGGCTCTTTGGGAAGACGTTCCACCGGGTGTTCTTTCAACAAGCGCATAGCTTCCTGGACTGCCCGTTCGAGTTGTGGATCCCTGCCGGCGATGACGTCCTTGGGCCAGTTTTC
>DATDFT010000146.1:0-15371 GCA_036522475.1 Pyrinomonadaceae bacterium
CACAACTGAACCTGACGCTCGAGTACAGTCAGCAGCGCTTTGACAGTGTCACGATGATTCGCTTCCTCCAGCACTTCGCGCTGCTCCTCGAAGCCATCACCGTCGCTCCCGACTGGACCTTGCTCGACCTCCAATTGGACACCAACCAACCTGACGTCACACTCTTCAATCCACTCCCTGCATTCCAGCAGGACCAGTTCGTCTTCGAACTTTCTTAGTCCGCTAAGTTACAGGAGAAAAATAATGATCAAGCAAATGAATACGGATGCAGAGATAAGAGCAACATACCCTGTGATGAAACAGTTGCGATCTCATCTATCCGAGGACCAATACCTGGCAGCCGTGCGGCGGCAAGGTGAGAACGGCAACTATCGTATCGCCGCCGTCGTCGATGGCGCTGGAGTCCCGAGATGTGTAGCGGGCTACAGGCTGACTGAATGTTTATGCTGGGGGAAATTTATGTACGTTGATGATCTTGTTACTGACGAAAACGCACGTTCGGAAAATTATGGTCACCGAATGATGGAATGGCTGGTGAGTGAAGCCAAGAACAATGAATGTAAACGGGTACATCTCGATTCGGGCGTTCAGCGACACTCCGCACACAGGTTTTATCTGAGAGAAAGGATGGACATCATCGCCTATCACTTTGCAATGGCGGTTTGATCCGCGCGGTTTAACCCACCCGCTATCGCAGGTGGTACTGACCTCCTCCAAGTTTGATCACTGACTTCTGAGGCAACGCCTCAACCAACCCAACTAACAATCGCAAAACACCGAGACTCACCTGGGTCTCTGGCCCAGGCTGGTCCATGTTGTGGTCCAGTTTGAAATCGTAGAAATAGGAGATTGAAAACCGTGTCACATCTAATTAGTCCTTATGGCGGAAACCTGGTCGACCTGATGGTCCCGCCGGATGAAGTTGAAAACGTGAAGGCACACGCGATCGAGCTGCAATCTTTGCAGCTATCCGAACGATCTGTATGCGACCTCGAGATGCTAACGATTGGTGCGTTCTCGCCACTCGCGTCCTTCATGGGCAAGGATGATTACGATCATGTCCTAAACGAAATGCGCCTTGCGAACGGCGCCGTCTTTCCCATTCCTGTGACCTTGCCGATCGAGACCAATCAAGAGATTCATCTCGATCACGATGTCGCACTTCGAAATTCCAACAACGACTTGCTCGCCATCATGAGCGTCGATGAGCTGTACGAATGGGACCTCGCTGAAGTCGCAATGAAGGTCTTCGGCACGCAGGACTCGCGGCATCCACTCGTCGCTGAGATGAATCGGTGGGGCAAGTTGAATATTTCCGGACGTCTCAAGGTTGTTCAACTTCCACGTCATCGTGATTTCCAGAATCTTCGATTCACGCCATTGCAGGCGAGGGCACACCTGGAACGATTCGGCAGACGGAATGTCGTCGCGTTTCAGACGCGCAATCCGCTGCATCGCGTACACGAAGAGCTGACGAAGCGAGCCATTGAGGAACGCGATGGAGTGTTACTGCTGCATCCTGTTGTCGGAATGACCAAGCCAGGCGACGTGGACCATTTCACGCGCGTTCGCACTTACAAGATCCTGGCCCAACGCTACTACGAGCCGGATCGGATATTGCTTTCACTGCTTCCGCTCGCGATGAGAATGGCCGGTCCACGTGAGGCGTTGTGGCACGCGATCATCCGCCGGAATTACGGCGCAAACCATTTGATAGTCGGTCGCGATCACGCCAGCCCCGGCCGCGATTCACTCGGCAAACCATTTTATGGTCCATACGACGCGCAGGAGTTGGTTGAGAAGTTTCAGGAAGAAATCGGCGTCGGAATGATTCCATTCCGCCAGTTGGTCTACCTGCCGGATCAGCATCGGTACGCAGAGAAGCCCGACGTCGCATCGAGCATCCAGACCGCTGAAATCTCCGGTACTCAAGTGCGCGAAGACTACCTTAATCGTGGAATAAAACTTCCGGACTGGTTCACGCGGCCAGAAGTCGCTGACATTCTGGCCGAAGCGTATCCACTAAAAGCTCGTCAGGGTGTGTGCATCTGGTTTACAGGACTAAGCGGCGCCGGCAAATCGACCGTCGCGGAGATCCTCACAGTCATGCTCCTCGAGTACGGGCGTCGCGTCACACTTCTCGATGGCGACGTTGTTCGCACGCATCTCTCGAAAGGCCTTGGATTCGGCAAGGAAGATCGTGACACGAACATACGTCGCATAGGTTATGTCGCTGCGGAGATTGTACGTCACGGAGGGATTGTCATTGCGGCCGCAGTCAGTCCGTACCGCGCCACCCGGAACGAAGTTCGGACCATGGTGGGCAAGGACAAATTCCTGGAAGTGTTCGTCGATACGCCTCTGGAGGTGTGTGAAGAACGCGATGTCAAAGGCATGTACGCGAAGGCGCGGCGCGGAGAGATCAAAGCGTTTACTGGTATCGACGATCCTTACGAAGCACCTCTGCACCCGGAGATCGTTCTCGACGGTGTGTTCGCAACGCCCGAAGAGAACGCCCGAATAATATTGGACCAACTGATTCAACTCGGCTTCGCGCGGGGTGAAGAAGATCACGAACAAATCGCAAAGCTCATACTCGAATCCGGATTAGAAGTATCGCCCGGTTTCGCATCGTAAGTTGTCAACTGCTCCTATTGTGGGAGCAATAACTGAGGGACCGACCTTATTGCGGAGAGGAGATTGAAACTCATGTCACTGTTAACTAATGCTCAAAACCTGCTGCACTTCCAGTTCCTAACACCCGCGCACGCAGCGGGCGATGGCGTTCGCGCGTTTCAGGTGTTGCCGTTGTACATGCCCAAAAGCGCAAAAGGAAATCTGCTTTGGAAGAGAGTGAAAACCGGCGCGTTTGTGTTCGGCAATAACCTCAAGATGAGGCTCAGGAAGAATGTGCACATCACGGCCCTCGGAACCGAAGGTCTATTTGCGAATTACCTGCAAGTACTTCAGGTGCTGCGGCGCCTGCGGCCGGACGGAAATGCGAAAGTCGATTGGACACTAACTGGAGATGAGCCGGGTTTTCGTTACGGGCAGATAGGTGAGGATGTCTGGTCACATCTTTTCAAATTGCGACAACCGGCGCCACAAGGGCCATGCTGGCAGCCTCATCATTTTTTAGATTTGACCTTATGGCGCGCGGGCAAGGACTACCTTCGAGGGGACGCGCTGCAACAGCAACGGTACGAGTACAACAAGGTAATCAATGATTGGATCGAGGTCACGAATCCGCGAGTCCTCGCTGAAACCGAGCATTACTACGAACAGTTCATGCGGAATAACTTCTGTGTCGGTGTGCATCGACGCGTCGTCAATGGTGGAACAACTTTTCTACAGGCTTCGCGGAAGATGCCGACGACGGAAGAAGTAATTGAGCGCGCGAAGGATGAGATTCGTAATTCGGGTGCCGCGTCGGCTGTGGTCTACCTGGCCACGGACGATCGTGAAGCCGTAGAGAAGTTTCGCGAAGCGTTCGGCGACCGGCTCGTCGTGCGGGAAGAAGTCCAGCGCACAACCTCGAACGATGCCGAGGTGCACTGGCAGGACTGGGGCAAACTCTCGCTGGTCGACGCAGAGGATCCGCTGATCGATGCGCTATTGCTCGCGAAATGTGACGTGATGTTACACGTCTCGAGCTCTGTCAGCACTGCGGTTTCATTCATGAACCCGGACTTGAGGTTGGTTCATGTCTAGCGTGCCTTGTTTTGGAAAGCGAAGGAATCGATATCACTACCGAATTTAGGAGTTGACTTATGCAAGACGTACAAGCAATCCGCGATTACTATTTGAGCACCCGTGAGCCTAATCAGAACATCTACCAGATCTGGGAAGCCGGCAGAGCCTTCAAGGATTCTGTGACGCCGTCGATCTGGTCTAATGATTATCGCGAATGGATGGTCCAGTTTATCGAACGGCAGTTGAAGTGGAATGTGTCCAAACACATTCTGAGCATTGGGTGCGGCAACGCGTTCGTCGAACGCGACCTCTGCCGGAAAGGCTACTCCTTGAACTCGATCGACATCAACGCGAGCGCCGTTGAGTTAGCGAAAAGTAAAGGAGTACCGGCCGAGGTCGCTGACGTTTACAACTGGGAGCCGAAACAGAAGAACATCGATCTGATCTACGGAGACGGCGTGCTGGGTCATTTCTATCAGGAAGATTCGCAGTGCCAGAAAGTGCTCGTGCGTTTGAAGCGCTGGCTCAAACCGAACACTGGAATCATCGTGATCTCGAACGACGCGTGCAAGAGCAATCAGGATGTGATGTCGGCGCCAGGAGTGAAAGGTTTTTATCACTTCTCCGAGGACTGGGTGAAAGCACAACTTCAGAGAGCTGGGTTCAAACTGATCGAAGTCGAGATCTACGGTTATAGCCGCCCGCTCTCAGGCAACCGCAATCGCCTGGTCGTCAGTGCCCGCGCCTGAGTTGCACAAGAATAACGTTCGGCTTTGGACGTTTGAACGGCTTTGTCGCTGCTACCAGCGCCGAAGGCGCGGAATATGAAAGCCAGGGGCAAGCGCCGAACAACGTGAGGCGCGTCGCCCCTGGTAAACGCGCGCAATGGCCGTGAAGCTCTGAAAGAGCGAAATAATCGACATCGGTATTTCGCACTTTCAGTGCTCTGTTCAAATTGTTCGTCGTCACCAGGGCGACGCGTTCCGCTGCGCTTCACGCTTGCCCCTGGCTTTCATATTCCGCGCCTTTGGCGCTGCCACAGCGACTTGTTGTCCAAAGCCGACTATAACATTTGGACCATCAACACTCATGACCCGACAATCGGAGTCGAGCTATGCCAATATCTTCATCTTTTGCGGCGCGGTTGCTACCCTCACTGCCGGCGATCGTTAAGCACTTCGGCACGCCATTTCACATCTACGACGAAGCGGGAATCGTTGCGACGGGCGAGCGCATGAAGGAGGCCTTCGCGGACATCGAGTTCCGCGAATACTTTGCCGTCAAGGCTCTTCCCAACCCGACAATTCTCGCTCTCCTGGCCCAGCTTGGTTTCGGCTTCGACTGTAGTTCGCTGCCGGAACTTGCGCTGGCCCGCGCCGCCGGCGCGGAAGGCGATGACATCATGTTCACCTCGAACAACACCTCACGCGCAGAACTCCAGGCCGCGACAGACATGGGTTGCATTCTCAATCTCGACGATCTCAGTTTGATAAATAAAGTGAAAGACTTCCCTGAGTTGATCTCGTTTCGATACAACCCGGGTGAAGAGCAACGCGGCTGTGATTTGATCGGCAAGCCACTGGAAGCCAAGTTTGGTCTTCGTGATGATCAGGTGATAGAAGCTTATCGCCGGGCACGCGCGCGTGGAGCAACACGCTTCGGTTTGCATACGATGATCTGTTCGAACGAGTTGAACTACAAGCAGATGGTCAGTACCGCGAAGCTGCTCTTAAACGTGGTAGCACGTGTGAGCCAGGAACTCAGCATAACTTTCGAGTTCATCAATCTCGGAGGCGGCATCGGCATCCCTTACAGACCTCAAGAAGAGCCTTTTGACATTGAGTCGCTCGGCACGGAGATCCGAGAAGTGCTGGATGAATTCGTCTCCAGAAACGGACGACCGGCGCCAAAGATTTTTCTTGAGTCAGGCCGTTACATGACCGGACCGCATGGAGTTCTGGTGACACGCGTGATCAACCGGTTCTCGAAATGGCGCGAGTACGTTGGCGTTGATGCGTGTATGAGTGCGCTCATGCGCCCTGCTTTATATGCGCATGCGTACCATCACATTACGGTGCTCGATGCGAATGATCGTCCGCACGAGGTAGTTGATGTCGTTGGCTCGCTCTGTGAAAACAGTGATAAGTTTGCTCAGCAACGGTTACTGCCCAAAGTTGATGAGGATGACATCATGATCATTCACGATACCGGTGCGCATGGTCACTCGATGGGTTTCAATTACAATGGGCGACTGAGACCGAAGGAACTGTTGTTGACCGAAGACGGAGATGTCGAACTGATTCGGCGTGAGGAAGAGTTTGAAAGGGACTACTTCTCCACGCTTAGTTTTAATAGGAAGATGTTGAGACTCAATGAACCGTCAAACGTTCGAGTGTTACCGAAGCATGAATCTTTACTGCTTGAATGGTTGCGCGGTTGCAGCGTAGTTGGGCGAATAGCATGAAAGAACTGCGGGAGCGATTAGAGGCACTCACAGACAGCACTGAATACACATCCGAAGCCCGCGTGCTCTTCGATCATTTCAAAGAGGCGCTCAATTGCGGCGAGGTCCGCGCCGCCGAACGGGACGAGACTGGTCGTTGGCGCGCGAACGTTTGGGTGAAGCGCGCTATCTTGCTGGGCTTTCGAATGGGCTCACTAACGGAGATGTCTTCGCCAGGTTCGGAGTGGCGCTTCTTCGAGAAAGATACTTACCCGCGGCGCGAGTTCAGGTTGAGTGACAACGTGCGCATCGTGCCCGGCGGATCGAGCATACGCGATGGTGCGTATCTCGGACCGCGAGTAGTCTGCATGCCGCCGATGTTTGTCAATGTGGGTGCTTATATTGATTCGGACACAATGATCGACAGCCATGCGCTGGTTGGTTCATGTGCGCAAATAGGGAAGCGCGTTCATTTGTCGGCGGCGGCGCAAATCGGGGGTGTGCTGGAGCCTGTCGGCGCAACGCCCGTGATCATCGAAGATGATGTGCTGGTTGGCGGTGGCTGCGGAGTGTATGAAGGTACGGTCGTGCGCGAAGGTGCCGTGCTCGGCGCGGGAACGATTCTGACTGGCTCAACTCCCGTTTATGATCTTCCGCGCGGGTTGGTTTACAGGGGCACAGAAGAAACTCCTCTGGAGATTCCGTATGGCGCAGTCGTGGTCCCAGGCTCGCGTGCGATTGAAAAAGGTCCCGGCCGTGAGTGGGGTCTCTCGCTGTATGCGGCCGTGATTGTGAAGTATCGCGACGAAAAGACGGACCAGGCTGTCAGACTTGAGTCGTCAGTACGCTAAGTTGATCTGTCCACATTTTGAGAGTTGATGTTAAGGCGCGTCTTGTGACGCGCCTTTTTGTTAGTAGTGGAGTAGGATTTGTAAATGATAAGCTCGTTTTCTGCTGACAGGAGGACCAATGAGTAGCTCACTCGACCATGGAGAATCGATTGAAGCGCAGCCCAAGAGCGCGCAAGTAGCCCTGACGTTTTTGCGGCTCGGACTAGGAGGTCTTTTTATTTCGGTGTTCTTCGAGAATCTTGGAAAGGGTCTTTATAGTCCTCCAGGTTATTCCGGGTTGATTAATTACTACATCGAAAAAGGCCAGGCGCCGCAATTGTTGAAAAGCATCATGGCATTCATGGCAAATCACGCCAGCTTCGCTGGTCCAATGCAGGGCGTAACGGAAATCACGTTCGGAGTACTTTTGTTGATCGGATTCTTGACGAGGCCAATCGCACTTGGTGCGTTTCTGTTTCTAAGCACGCTCTGGATTGCTGAATGGGGTACTGCATGGATCTGGGAATTGTTAATTCCCATGATCGTCGCGTTAGCACTGATGATTGGAGCTGCCGGCCGCAAATGGGGAATCGACGAACTCTTAGCGCGCCGTTATCCGCGATCTTTGCTTTGGTAATAAGTGGGCGACGTTCTCATACAACACGTTTCTGACAATTATGAGGCCAGATCCTTTGCGCTCGGCCTGGGTCTGACTAACGAATGTAATCTGGCCTGTTCATTTTGTTATCGTGACCCGAATCGGCTCGATCGCCTCACGTTGGACCAAGTCAAGGAAGTGGTGAACGCTTTATCCGTCCAGGCGGTTAATCTCGGCACGGGTGAGAATGGTATGCACCCTGACTTCCTCGCCATTCTCGACTTCCTGTGCGCTCAACCAATAAAACTAACGATCACTTCCAACGGCCACAGCGTAGCTATTCTTGATGACAAACACGTGCGCGCTTTTCACGATGTGGAATTCTCGCTGGATTACCCAACCGAAGAAGAGCAGGACTGCCAACGTGGCGCCGGCAACTGGCGCCTTATTCACGAACAGGCAACACGTTGTCGAAATCTCGGCGTACCGGTGACCATCATCGCGGTGATGATGAAGACGAATTATCTCAGGCTCGCTGATGTGGCTCGAGTCGCCAAGAGATTCGAAGCACCATTACGTGTGAATGTCTACCAATCCGTCCGGACGGATGCTTACGCTTTAACTTATGAAGAATATTGGGAGGGTTTTCGGCGACTCCTGGCGGAGACTGACGTAATCGCGATCGGCGAGACGTTGGTGCGTGCGATGGCTGGTCTTTCAGTACCTGAACGCCAGTGTGGTTGTGGCATAAGCACCGTGCGTCTAACTCCACGCGCAACGACCCAGCCGTGTGTCTACTGGCCGGGGGAAGGTGGACCATTGTCCGCGCTGGTGAAGTCAGGCGATGCAATAGTGAAAACAGATCCGTTTGTCGCCGCGCGGATGGTGCCGATTCTATGTGAAGCTTGCGAGTTTCGAGACGTCTGTCGCGGAGGGTGTGCCGGGAGAAGAATGCTTCAAGGCAGACTAGACCAGCCTGATTACTATTGCCCAATCATTCGTGGCGATCGTCCACAACTCGAGGTCGGAATGGCGCCCGTCCGTGATCTCCCGAAGCTTGGCAGCGCTTGTACGACGGTGGTTATCGCACGCGACTAAGTTTCTCGCTCAACCTTTCTGTATTGCTAACCGCGCGAGTGTAATTAGTATGCGTGATGCTGCCAACACAGAACCGCGTACGGTTCCCGCGATTTTTGAATGACCGCCGGCCCGTCGTCGATAGTCTACGGGTACTTCTACTGTGCGCACACGCGCGCGAGCCGCCCGCATCTGCATCTCAAGTGGCCATCCATATGTTTCTTCGCGTAATCCGAGCCGGTCTAGCGTGTCGCGACGAATCGCACGAAAGGGTCCCATGTCGGTGGAGTGGACGCCATATAAAATGCGGAGAATAAACCCGACCATATACCCCGCAAGGACCTGGTGAAAGTTCATGCTGCCGCGTTCCCGACGTCCTCGCGTTCGTGAGCCGATAACAAAATCCGCCGTTCCTTCGATTATCGGTCTTACGAGCCGGTCCATCATCTCGGGACAATCGCTACCGTCGCCGTCGAGAAATACGACAATCTCACACTTATAGGAGATTGAGCGCAGTCCAGCGCGAAACGCACGGCCATATCCCGGAATAGGCTCCTTCACAAGGCGAGCGCCGGCCGTGCTCGCAACTTCCGCCGTTCGATCCCTGCTGCCGTTATCAACCACTACGATCTCGTCCGCCAGATTTTGGGGCACGGAATGGATGACTTGTGCAATCGCTGCCTCTTCGTTCAGAGCAGCGATGATCACTGATATATATGGTTTTCGTTGTGGGCTACTCATCAGGCAAGGTCGGGACAGATACGTTGCAATCCTTCGTTCTTGATTATTACTTCCAGGAAAGCGCGGGTGTGAGGCGCAGGATAGGCTCCGTTCAGGGACGTAGTGAAGAATAGTTCTTCACAGAGTCGACTGAGTGTTTCTGCGTCGTCAACGTCGTACCACGGCGGCAGTAATTCAACCTGCAGATCAATTTCTGCTGCGCGTTGTTTGGTGCGAGCGAGGACATTCGAAGTGCTCCAGGCAATTTCATTGAAAAGATTCCTGTGCGCATGCTTCAAACCGATGAGATAGTAGCCACCATCTTCCGCGGCTCCAAGCACGACTCGATCCCCGTCGGTTGCGAGCAACTCAATGGCTCGAATCAGGATGGACTCTGGTAAGGTTGGACTATCTGAATTGATAAGACAGACAGCGCCGTAACCCTGTCTCAGAAGATCGTCAGTGGCATTGCATAGACGCTCGCCCAGGGATGCGCCACGCTGGGTCAACAAATTGAATCCTCGAGGTAACACACCTTCAAATGCTGATTCTGAACCAGCCGGCGTATAGACCACGAGACCGGACGCTGCTTGAGTTTTACTAACAGTCTGTATGTTCGCGGCCATGTCACGGAGAAAGCACACATTAAGAGCTGCGGCTTCTTCGGCAGTCAACGGTGGCACGAGCCGTGTTTTCACCTCGCCCGCAAAGGGTGCTTTGGCCATCAGTCCGAGTGCGCAGACGCGTTTGGATATCATCGAGTTTGTCATAGCATGATATAACCTCAGATGACTCAGACAAAAACGCGTTCCATCCGAGGTTTAATATGCTGACTCATGATGCTGCTGTTTTGAAAGCGCGCGAGATCGCCAGTAGTGTGCTCGCGCCATCCGCTGGGCAAAACGATACAGCGGGTCGATTTTCTACCGAAGCCGTTCAGTCGCTTGGTGAATCCGGACTGCTCGGGTTGTTGCTACCTGTCGATGTTGGCGGCGCTGGATTAGGTCCACACACGTTTGCGGATGTTACTGCGGCGCTCGCTGAGGCAGACGCTTCTGTTGCGATGGCCTACGTAATGCACATCTGCGCCACCGCGACTATCTCCGCAGCGCGTTCAGGCGCAACTCACGCAGTCGCTCCCGTCCTGCATGAGATTGCCGCGGGTCGTCATTTATCGACACTGGCTTTCAGTGAAGCCGGCTCACGCAGTCATTTCTGGGCTCCTCTCTCGCGTGCTCAGCGAAATGGCGACGGCGTTCACATCAGCGCAAACAAATCGTGGGTGACCAGCGCCGGTCATGCGCAGAGCTATGTTGTTTCTGCACTTGCTCCTGAAGGCGCTGGCCCAACCGATTCGACTCTCTATCTTGTTGCAGCGGGAACACGCGGCCTTTCGGTTGCCGGCCCCTGGGACGGTTTGGGACTTCGAGCCAACGCTTCTGCGCCAGTTGCGTTGAACGACTGCAATGTGCCCGTTGATTTTCAGCTTACTGATGACGGTGCAGGTTTTCACGCGATGCTAAACGTGGTGCTTCCACTCTTTAATTTGGGGACTTCAGCGGTGGCTTTGGGATTGTGCCGAGCCGCAGTCACCGGAACTGCTTCGCATCTCAAAAACGCAAAATTCGAGCATCTCGGCCAGAGCCTTGGCGAGTGCCTGCCTAACCTACGCGCGCAACTCGCGACGATGCAAATCGATGCCGATGGCCTTTCGGCGCGCATCGACGATTTGATCGAGCATCTCGAGACGCCTAGCGAGATGACCATGCTTCGTGTCCTTGAAACCAAAGCTGCTGCAGGGGAGGTCGCTATCGGAGTTACTTCAACAGCAATGCGCGTTTGCGGTGGCGCGGCGTTCTCAAAGCATTTAAGTATTGAACGACTGTTCCGCGATGCGCACGCGGGAGCGGTCATGGCGCCCACCGGGGATGTTCTGCGCGAGTTTATCGGGAAGTCTTTGTTGGGAATACCACTTTTCTGAGATCGGAGGCGAAAGTTTATGAGTAAGACAATCTGGCTGGGAGCTGTCGCATACGATCCAAAGGTGGTGACGATTTGGGAAGGGATGCGGCGCTATTTTCACGACGAAGCATGCCTTCCGGTTGAGGTCGTACTTTTCCAGAGCTACGAGACACAGGTGCTCGCGCTCCTCGCTCAACAGAGCGAAGCGGTTCCACGTATCGATATTGCCTGGAATACAAACCTTGCCTATTTGCAAGCTGATGAATGGAGCAGCCATGCTTGTCGTGCGATTGCCATGCGCGACACTGATCTCGGCTGGATGACCAAGATCGTTACGGTCACCGGAGGTCCCATTTCTACCATCGCCGATCTAAGAGAACGGACGCTTGCGCTCGGCAGCCGAGACAGCGGACATGCGGCGATTCTTCCTGTTTACTTCCTGGAGCAGCAAGGCCTGCGCGAGGGAAGAGACTACACCACGCTGCGCTTTGACAGCGACGTTGGCAAACATGGTGATACGGGCGCCAGCGAAGTGGAAGTAGTGCGAGCCATCCTCGATGGCAGAGCCGATGCGGGCGCTATCGGAAGCCCTTTCTGGACCACTGTGCGACAGGAACACCTCGTTCCCGAAGGGGCTCTAAGTGAGATATGGTCCTCTCCGACCTACAACCATTGCATGTTCACAGCAAGGCCTGATCTCGACCTTGAAATAGAGCGCCGTTTCGTCGAAGCGCTCTCAGCCATGAGCTACGACAACCCCGTCCATCGATCGATACTCGATGCGGAAGGGTTGAAGCGTTGGCTCCCGCCTAATCTTGAAGGATACGCTGCATTGCGGCAAGCTGCGTCGCAACAGGGTTTTTTCAAGTAGCCACAAAAAGGCACAGAAAGTACAAATCATTTTCCTAAACTCCTGTGCCTTTTTGTGGCTGTCACTACTTATGCACAGTTAAAGATTCGTGCCAACTTGTCTGAGTGTTCGCGTTCGCGGTCAAAGGCACGGCGGACGGCAGCGAAGGATTCGGACAGCGGAAAAATTTCGCGCGTGACAAGCAGATCGTCATCTTCCGCCCCGACAGGATGCCAGTACACACCCGCAGCAGTTATCGTGACTTCCGGCACTAAGTCGGTTCGAGTAACAGCAACGCCTTCGCTCGCAGCACCACGCAATGCGATCCGGCGTATGATGCGATCCTCTTCCGGAATCTTCTCCTGATCGAGGAATTGACGGAACTCCCGGGCCTCGGCATCGGTCGAAACCGTAGCTGCCAGTCGCACACGAAAACCCAGCACACGAGCGCACTGAATACCTTCTCGCGTTCGCGCCCATGTTCCTGATCCGCGATGGCGGTCGTGCAGGTTCGGTGTTGCGCTGTCCAGGCTGATTTGCAGAACAACGCGATCGCGTGGCAATGCTTGCAGGCTTTTCGTGCGCCGCCCGGTGAACAACATCCCGTTGGTCAGCACTGTGGTCGGTGCGGCTGCGGAACAAGCAATCAGAATCTCGCCGATATCTTCCAACAGAAACGGCTCGCCACCGGTCACGAAGATCTCTTTCACAGCAAGTTCCTTCGCTTCACGGGTGATCCGCCTTACGCGCTCGAGCCCCAGTTCTCGACGTGCCGCAGTGGGTGAAGAGCGCACACAACAATAGTCGCAACGCAGGTTACAGTCGAAATTCGTGTAGAGCCAAAGGCGTGAACCCAACGGTCGCTGTTCTTCCGGAGGCAGCGCAACGGCTCCACAACGGAAAACCCACCGCGCACGCCCTTCTTCGACTGTAGCCTCCAGCAGTGAATTTCCGGTGAATCGGCACCACGTTTCCAACTCAGGTCCAATGCTCTCTTCATCACCGATCAAGGCAACCAGATCGCCCGGCCGGCTGCGGCCCAGCACTGCTATCAATTCCGGCAATAGTCCAGAGGCGAAAGTCTTTCGCCCGATATCCTGATCGATGTTAGCCTTCATCGGATTCGAGGGTTCATTGCGCGTTTATCCAGTTCTCTGATCCCTTCATCTTAACGGCCACATCCGAAATGAAGATCCGCACGGGATTTCCGTCCGCAGTACCGTTATGGTCAGTAGAGATCAGAAGTGGGCCGGCTTTCTTGTAGCCCTCCCACTTTGCCATGACGGTGCTCGGCTTCTTGGCGCCGCCGCGATGGTAGACGAACTGCTCGACACGATTATCTTTACCAATGTAGAGATCCCAGGTATCGCCGGGCGTATAACCGCCGTCCGATGGATACTTCACTGAGACCAGCTCGGCGGAGCCGCTACCGATCGGCAAAGGTTTAATACCTTGATTGGTGACGGTGGCGCTTTTGTCCCAGTAAGCATGGAAGGGAAACAGAAGCCAGTAGTTATCGTTGACGAAACCGGGATCGATCTCGTCCCTCACATTGGCAGGTTGGCTGCTCAGTTGTGAGCGAAGGTATGTCGCCTTTACCGGCTTGCCATCCTTATCTTTTCCCTCATAGGAAACTTTGTTTGTCTTGGGCTCCCACATCCAGGTACGAGAGAGATTCACTCCCGGAAACTGTGCATTCCACGTATAACGGATTGCTTCGATTTGCTCGAACGAATCAAGACCATATGTCCTGGCAATCTGTTCGGCGCCGACACCTCTGGCCGTCTGTTCGGGACTGGCAGTTGCTTGGGGAGTCGACGCGGGCTTCCTCGAGCAGGAGGTACCCGCAAGGACCAGTAAACCAAAAACCAGGAACCGAATTGTCTTTGAACGACCCAACTTTGTCATGGAGTCCTCCTTCTCAGTGCGGTGATTCAGATCTTCAACGTCTTCATATCGAAATCTCCTACTTTCTGCAGCTCACAATATTGTTCTTCCGTTAAAAGTTCAATGCCCATGGCAGCAGCCATATCGATAGCGCTGCCTTTTGGTTTATCTTCCTCGCCTCCAGCGCTTCACAATCAAGACCTTATGTCGGTTCGTGTTTTCTCAAAGCGGGCCTTCAATGTTTGGTTGAAACAGCTCTTCCTGTTGTGTTCGCGCGTTATATTTTCCCATCTTTCTCATACCAGCAGAAGTAGCACATCACTTATGAAACAACGTCGACCTCAAAGTCGAGAAGCCAACGCCGCCACGACCGACTTTATCCTTACCGGCCGTAGCGGTGCGATCATCAATTGGACCACCACTGGCACTGTAGCTGCTGAGACAAAGAAAGATGCGAACAGGAGTGAGACCGCCATCGTGAGAAAAACCACCACGGCCAACTTCATGAGTTGAGTCGGCGCCATTCGCTGCGCATCGAGGAGTTGTTCGATCTGGTACTTGTTGTCGAGTAATGGCACGTTGTTTCCTCGCCGTCAAGGCTAAGTGTAAAGCCAAATAGTCATCCCGAAAAAACTGCTGGATCATTCCACACCGGATTTGCTAGTTTAGATTTGGTTAGCACCTCGACCTCAACCCTTAAGAGGATCTCAAAATGCAAAAACTCGGTAAGCTCCTACTGCTATCGCTCCTCCTTTGTTCGCTTCCTTCTGAATCGATCGCTCAAAAGTCGGGACACAGAACGCGAAAGCCATTGTCGCCGCCAATCATCTGCAAAATCTCATCTGTTCCGAACGGCATGGTTGTCGTTGGTTACAAGCGCAATTCAGCTTGCAGCGACGGAACTGAGTTGGTAGTAAAGCGGCCGGAAAACGGCGACATCATCTGCGCCGAATCGCCTGTGCCGGCACAGTTCTCGATTGTCTCAGAGGCTCAGGGAGCTTCGGCTGGAACCTGCCCGAATAAAGCGTTCCTCATCTCTGGCGCCAGTTCGGGTTCTGCGACGTCCGTAGACGACGACGCGATTGGTCGCGCCTTTGCGAGTAGAGCGAGCGGCATACAAGTCGAAGGCGAGGGCACGGTGATTCGGGTTCTGCCCGACGACCTGAACGGGTCGCGACACCAACGATTCATTGTTCAACTTGCATCAGGACAGGCCGTTCTCATTGCACACAACATCGACATCGCTTCGCGGGTCGATGAGCTTAAGGTAGGCGACACCGTTCGCTTCTACGGTGAGTACGTTTGGAATGA
>DATDFT010000147.1:0-8435 GCA_036522475.1 Pyrinomonadaceae bacterium
GCTCGTGGCCCGTTCCGCCGCTGTTTGAACTGCTGCGACGGCTCGGGAATGTTTCGGAGAGTGAGATGTACCGGACGTTCAATATGGGCGTTGGCATGGTGATTGTCTGCTCGTCCGCAGATGCGGCGGCGGTTAAAAAACACGTCGGTGAAGAGTGTTACGCGATCGGGGAAGTCGTGACCGGAAATCGTGAGGTGCTGATCTGAGTAAAAAGAAGATCGCGGTTCTGATCTCCGGTCGCGGGTCAAACATGCTTGCGCTCAGCGATGCCGTTAACGACGGCAGAATTCCGAATGCCGCGATTGCGATCGTAGTGAGTGATAAAGCGAACGCTCGCGGGCTCGAACTCGCAAAAGAGCGTGGGATTGAAACGCGTGCAATCGAACGCCGCGGCCGCAAACGTGAGGAACACGAACGCGAGATCATCCACGTCTTACGTGAATACCAAGCGGATCTGATTTGCCTCGCAGGTTATATGCGGCTTTTGTCACCGTGTTTTATTGAGGCGTTCCGAGGGAAGATTCTCAACATTCATCCGAGCCTATTGCCTGCTTTTCCCGGGCTTGACGCGCAGCGACAGGCACTCGCCCATGGCGTGAAGGTAAGCGGGTGTACGGTTCACTTCGTGGACGAGACGCTCGATGGTGGTCCAATCATCGCGCAGCGCACCGTGCCAGTTCTTGAAGATGACACCGTCGAAACACTCTCCGCCCGCATCCTCGAACAAGAGCACAAACTGTATCCTGAATGCGTAAAGATAGTTTTAGCGGCGAAAATCTGCGGCTAAATTATCGCTTGGAACCGAGCGCCTGCGCTTTCTGGTACGCCGCCCAAACAGCCTTCGACAACACCGTCCGTAAGCTGCCCTTCTCCATCTGATAAATCGCTTCGGCCGAAGTGCCTCCCGGCGACGTCACCATATTCCGCAACTCGGCCGGATGCTTGTGCGACTCTTTCGCAAACAACACCGATCCCAGCATCATCTGATGGACCAATTCCTCGGCGACGTGCCGCGAGAAACCCATGTGTACACCTGCATCGACGAGTGCTTCCATCACGAGGAAGATGTACGTCGGCCCAGTGGCGCTCAAAGCCGTCGCCATATCGATCTGGTGTTCGTTCTCAACGTGCACGGCCTTGCCGAGTGCGTCGAGCATCGCACAAACCTGGCGCTGTTGTTGCTCAGTCACTTCCGAGCTCGCGGTCCACGCCGTCACACCTTCGCCAATTTGTGCGGGCGTGTTCGGCATCGTGCGCACGATCGACTGGTGCAGGAGTTCTTCAGCAATCATTTCAATCTTCGCGCCTGCAACCACTGACACCACCAGTTGCTCGTTGACGAGCGCACCTTTCAGTTCTTCAAGCACGCGACGCAAACGTTGTGGCTTCACCGCCAGCACAACCAGCGATCCCCCGTTCGCTTCGGCCGGAGCTGCATCCAAAGCGGCCTCGCGATTTTGTTCAAACATCTCGATGCCGTATTTGACGTGCAGCTCTTCGCGTCGCGCCTGGCGCGGATGACTGCCGGCAACTTGATCGGGACCAACCAGTTTCTTGCGCAGCAGTCCGGCAATGATTGCTTCGGCCATCACGCCGCACCCGATAAACGCCAAACGCGCATTGCGGAGCGGATTCATCTCTTCCATAAAAACGAGGATAGCGCACCCTTCAACACTTGAGCTACTCTATCGGCTGATGACGATTGATGAACAAGTGTCGTACCTCCGCAAAGGGACCATCGAGATCATTCGCGAAGCTGAACTGCGCGCGAAACTCGAGAAATCGGCCGCGATCGCCAAGCCCCTGCGCGTAAAACTCGGCGCAGATCCCACGGCGCCTGACATTCACCTGGGCCACACGGTCGTGATCCGCAAGCTGCGAGCTTTCCAGGAACTGGGCCACACCGCGATTTTTCTCATCGGCGACTTCACCGGAATGATCGGTGACCCTTCCGGCAAGAACGCGACGCGCCCGCAGCTCACGCGCGAGGAGATCAACGCGAACGCCGAAACTTACAAGCAACAGATCTTCAAGCTCCTCGACCCGGAAAAGACCGTCATCGATTTTAATTCGCGCTGGATGGACACGCTCGGCTCCGCAGGCTTTCTGCGGCTTGCGTCTCACGTAACCGTTCGACAGATTCTCGAGCGCGACGATTTTCAGCAGCGTCTCGAAACGAATCGTCCGCTCGCGCTTCACGAAGTCATGTATCCGCTCGTTATGGCTTACGACTCTGTAGCGCTCGAAGCCGACGTCGAGCTCGGCGGCACCGATCAGAAATTCAATTTGTTGATGGGCCGCAACCTGCAACGCGAGTATGGCCAGGAGTCGCAGATCGCGATGATCACTCCGTTACTCGAAGGCACTGACGGCGTGCAGAAGATGTCGAAGAGTTTGGGAAACTACATCGGCATCAACGAACCGCCGCAGGAGATCTTCGGCAAGGTGATGTCGATCTCCGATGAACTGATGTGGCGTTACTACGAGCTGTGTACAGATCTTTCGGTGTCTCAAATCGCCTCGCTTCGCGAAAGTACAAAGAACGGCGAACGCAATCCGCGCGACGTCAAAGCCGACTTGGCTAAACGCATCGTGGCTGATTTTTATTCCCACGGCGAGGCACACAAGGCTGAAGACGAGTTCAACGCGATGTTTCGGAACAAGCAGACGCCTGAGTCGGTGGACGAGAGAGCGTTGCCGTCGGGTATGTGGAAGTTGCCGAAGCTGCTGGTTGAGTTGGGCATGGTTTCATCGATGGCGGAAGCTCGCCGGATGATCGAGCAGGGTGGAGTTTATGTCGAAGGTGAGCGACGCACGCAAAGCGATTTCGAAGTTGATCTGAGTAATGATCATTCACTGCTAATCCAGGTCGGGAAGCGACGTTTCGTGCGTGTAAAGGGTGAATAACGGCTTTATGTCAGCGACCCTAGCAACTGAAGATATCCTGGTCATCGAAACGCCCGAGCGCGTGCCGTTGCACTTCGCGCTGGCATCGATCGGCAATCGTTTTCTCGCGTGCGCCATCGATCACGTGATTCAGGGAGTCACCATCGGGCTCATTCTGCTCACGGTCGTGATACTGATGAGTTTCCCGACGATTGAGCGAACGGTATCGAGCGCGCCGAAGTGGCTCCTGGCGATGATGATCATCACCCTCTTTCTGATCTTCGCCGGTTACTTCGCATTCTTCGAATGGGCCTGGAGTGGACAAACGCCGGGCAAGCGCTGGATGAAGCTGCGCGTGATTCGCGAGGATGGACGGCCGATCACTTTCTGGGAAGCAGGTCTGCGTAACCTGCTGCGCACTGTCGATATGATGCCGGCCCCGTTTTACTCGATCGGACTAATCTCTGTTTTTTCGACCACTCGCGATCAACGTATCGGCGACATGGTCGCAGGAACGGTCGTTGTTCGCGAGCGCGAAGCGGAAGCGCCCGAGTTTTCGCAGGTCTTTGCGACGCCGGTCAGCGATCCCGCGCTCCGTCGATCTTTTAAACCTGTAGACTTC
Source organism: Pyrinomonadaceae bacterium (assembly GCA_036522475.1). Classification (GTDB taxonomy): domain Bacteria; phylum Acidobacteriota; class Blastocatellia; order Pyrinomonadales; family Pyrinomonadaceae; genus PSRF01. Next base: position 3,509 of record DATDFT010000147.1, read on the forward strand.
ACCGCCAACCTGGCTAGCTTGACGGAGTCGGAAATTCAAGTAGTGGAGACGTTCTTGCGCCGCCGCTGGGATTTGTCTGACGTGCCGAGGCAGTGGATGGCCTGGAGAGTTTCGCTGCCGATTCTTTATAAACTTCGTCCCACTTACGATCTCGCGACCTTCAACTACGAAGGTTTCCTCGAGGAACTACTCCATCGCTACCTTCAACAACACCGGTTCGGGCACTCGAATTGACGCCCCCTCGATCTCTTTGCTAGCCTTCAAGGTTTCCATTGAAGCGGATTTTCTTAACAGGGGATTTGGAAATGAGTAAGGACGTTTTCATACTGGGTGGAAAGCGCACACCGATGGGCCAATATGTCGGCGTGTTGAAAGACGTATCGGCAATCGATCTGGGAGCGATCGCTGCGCGTGGCGCTTTGGAAGTCACCAACGTTCAGCCCAACGAAATCGATCATGCAGTGATTGGTAACGCACTGCAAACTTCAGGCGACGCGATCTACGGCGCACGGCACGTCGCGTTGAAGGCAGGCGTGCCTTTCGATCGTCCGGCGCTGACAGTGAACCGGCTCTGCGGCAGTGGCATTCAGTCGATCATTTCAGGCGCGCAAATGATTCAGCTTGGCGAAGCGCGCACTTGTTTAGTTGGCGGTATGGAGTCGATGTCGCAGGCGCCGCACGTTATTCGTGGCGCGCGTTCCGGCTTTGCGTTGGGCCAGGGAAAACTCGAAGACAGTTTGATGGTCGCGTTGCTCGATACATATTGCAACACGCCGATGGCGGGCACAGCCGAGAACCTCGCACGCAAGTTCGAGATCTCGCGCGAGGAGCAGGACAAGTACGCTTGGCGATCGCAGCAGGAGACGAAACGCGCCAAGGATGAAGGCTTTTTTGCGGAAGAGATCGTTGCGGTCGAAGTGAAGACGCGAAAAGGATCGACTCAGGTAACTGACGACGATCATCCGCGGCCGGAAACGACGCTTGAAGGACTCGCAAAACTTAAGCCGGCGTTTGCGCACGATGGATTTGTCACGGCGGGAAATGCGTCCGGCATTGTTGACGGCGCGGCAGCGCTTGTCATCGCTGGTGAGGAGTTCGTCAAACAGAAAGATCTGAAACCGATGGGCCGGATCGTGAGCTGGGCTTATGCCGGCGTCGAACCGGAGATCATGGGTATCGGACCAGTCCCTGCCACACGCGCGGCGCTTGCGAAAGCCGGTTTGTCGCTGAGTGATATCGATCTGATCGAAGTCAACGAAGCGTTTGCGGCGCAGTACCTGGCTGTGGAAAAGGAACTCGGTCTGGATCGTTCGCGTACAAACGTGAACGGCGGTGCGATCGCGCTTGGACATCCGCTGGGCGCAACGGGCACGCGCCTTGTTTTGACTGTCCTGCACGAACTGCATCGCCGCAACGGATGCTACGGACTTGCGACCGCGTGCATCGGCGGGGGCCAGGGCATCGCGATGATCGTGGAACGAGTGTAAAGAAATGTAAAGAAAATATAGGACGACCTATTCAATCTTCTGAATTAAATCCAAAATCTTGAGCATGCCCTAGGGGCACGCATCTCTCCCGTTTTCGCTTAAGTATTGGCAGTCATCACTTTTGTTTGGTGAGGTCACATAAAACCCCATCCGGCACGGGTTTTGACTTGCGAATGCAGGCTCAGCATGGTAGAAGTCGCCACTTGCTTAGCCGATTCCAATCGCAAACATTCTTCAACTTAAATTTGTGCTAACTCATTGTTAAGGAGTTCCCCTGTATGTCGAAAATAGTAAGGTTTATTTTTGTGAGCATGTTGGTGCTCGCACTCAGCGCAATCGCGTTTGCGCAGTCGACCACCACCGGCTCAATCGGAGGCGTGGTAACAAATCCGAACAAGGAGGTCGTTACTGGTGCTGCCGTTTCCGTCAAGAACAACGGCACCAATAAGGAAGACAGCGCCACGACCGACGATTCCGGACGCTTCAAGGTCCCGAATCTCCAACCCGGAAATTATACGGTGACCGTAAACTCGTCCGGCTTTAGTCCGTCGACGATGGACAACGTCGTGGTTGAAATCGGACGTGAGACGAATCTTGAAGTCGCACTCTCCGTCGGTCCCGTGACCGGAACGGTCGACGTCAGTGCTGAGGCACCCGTAATCAATACTACTCAGCAGGACTTCTCGACGAATCTTAATCAGACGTCGATCAATGAGCTGCCCGTGAATGGACGTCGTTGGTCCAACTTTGCAATTCTTACTCCAGGTGCCGTACCAGACGGCAACTTCGGATTGATCAGTTTTCGTGGCATTTCGGGACTGCTTAACAACAGCACCGTTGATGGTGGTGACAACAACCAGGCGTTCTTCTCGGAAGAGCGCGGCCGCACGCGCAGTGCTTATTCGATTAGCCAGTCTGCGATTCGCGAGTTTCAGGTCAACACCTCAAACTTCGCGGCTGAGTATGGACGTTCCGCCGGTGGTGTGATCAACGCGATCACGAAATCCGGTACGAACGAGTTTCACGGCTCCGGTTTCTTTTACGATCGCAATAATAAGTGGGGTGCGCGCAATCCGGGCTCGTTCATCACCAGCTTTGTGAACGGAGCCATTCAGCGTGACGCGCTGAAGCCGAAGGATGTCCGTTATCAGTTTGGCGGCACGCTTGGTGGTCCAATCGTCAAAGATAAACTGTTCTTCTTCTTCAGCTATGACGAACAGCGACGCAACTTCCCCGGCGTTGCAAACTTTTCCACTCCGAATTACCTCCAAACCGTAAACGTTTGTACTTCGGCGGCGGCGCCAGGCTGTACACCCGCTCTCTTCAATGCGTCTTTAAAGAACCCCAACCGCACTTTAACGAATGACCAAATCAATTCAGCGCTGAGCTTCCTTAACAGCCTGACCGGCGAGACGCCGCGTCGTGGTGATCAGCGGCTCTTCCTGCCGAAGATGGATTGGCAAATCAACTCAAAGAACACGTTCACCGCCACGTACAATCGTTTGCGCTGGAAGTCGCCCGCCGGTGTGCAAACAGGTGCGACGGTCCAACGCGACCGTGCAGGTTTTGGTGATGACTTCGTTGAGATCGATTCGTTGAACATGCGTCTCGCTTCGACTCTATCGAGCAAGCTCATCAACGAGTTTCGTTTCCAGTGGGCTGACGAACTTGATTCCGCGTTTGCGCAGCCACCGCTACCGGGTGAGCCAACCACAGCAAATGGTTTCTCGCCGCAGGTGACGCTCACGGGCGGTTTGACGTTTGGCAAAGCGAACTTCCTCGATCGCGTAGCACTCCCTGATGAACGACGCTTCCAATTCGCGGACAGCGTTACTTACACGACTGGCAATCACACGTTCAAGTTTGGCACCGATATCAATCGCGTGCGCGACATCGATGAGAATCTGTTCACCGGCGCCGGCGCTTATAGCTACAGCAACATCAACGACTTTATTCTTGACTACTTGAACTTTGCGGCCAGTGGTTCGGTAACGGGTAAAGTGTGCTCCACGAGCACCCGCACGGCAGGCAAGTGCTACACGTCCAACTACCAGCAGGGTTTCGGTCCGCCGCGCTTTCAGTTCAGGACGATTGACTGGGCTTTCTTTGCTCAGGACGACTGGCGCGTGTCTCCACGGCTGACGCTTAACCTGGGACTGCGTTGGGACTACGAGCAGTTTCCCGAACCGTTTCTCGTGAATCCAAACTTGCCGCAAACCGGTAACCGGCCGAGCGACAAGAACAACTTTGGACCACGTATCGGTTTCGCTGCGGACCTGACCGGCGATGGTAAGACCAGTTTGCGTGGTGGATATGGAATCTACTACGGCCGCATCAATGGCACGATCATTATCAACTCACTCATCAATACGGGTCTGTCCACCGGCCAGGCTGTGAGCTCGGTTGCAGCCAGTAGTTCTGCGGCCCCGATCTTTCCGAACGTTCTGACATCAGCGCCTCCGGGCACTGCCGCAGTCAACTTTTTCAGAGACGGTTTTCAGAATCCTCTCATTCATCAGGGCGATTTGGTTTTCGAACGTGAAGTGGCGCGCAACACGGTTGTCTCAGCGAGCTATCTCTTCAGTTTTGGCAACCATCTCACGACCTTCGTAGATACGAACCTGAATCCACCAACCTCAGAGGGAAGAGTCAGCATTCTCGATGGACCGCTGGCTGGTCAAACCTGGGTGTTCCCGTACTACCGCGGTCCGCGACCAAATACCAGCTTCGGAAATATCCTCGAGATTCGCGACGGCATCTCGACGAAGTACAACGCACTGGTGTTGCAGGCGAATCGTCGTTTGACGAACGGTTTGCAGTTCCAGAGCAGTTACACGCTTTCGCGAGCTCAGGACAATGGAGGATCGCAAAGTTCGGGGACATTCACTCCGGGCTTTTCGTCGCTCTTTGATCCTTTCGATCCGCAGGCTGACAGCGGCTACTCTACATTTGACCGCCGTCATAAGTTTGTTGCGAGCGTCGTTTACAACACGAACTTCAAGAGCCTTAATGACGCCGGCAAAGCAATCCTGAACGGCTGGACGATTGCACCAATCGTCAACATGTTCTCAGGATTCCGCTACACGCCTACGACCAACTCCTTCACAACATCTTCTGTGTTCGGTGCGAGTCCGGCGGGCGGTGTTAATGGCTCGAATGGATCGCTTCGGTTTGCGTTGTTGCCAAACAACTTCTTCCATTCACCTTCGATCAAGTACGTCGACTTGCGCATCTCTCGCCGGTTTACAATCAAGGAGAACGCGAAACTCGAATTGCTGGCCGAAGGCTTTAACATTTTTAACCGGACTCAGGTCACCGGTGTCAATAATCACATGTACCAGCTTTCCGTTCAGAACGGGCAAGTCGTTGCCACTTTCGATCCGACATTCGGTACTCCGAGTGATCTTTCGAATGGCTTTTTCTTCCGCGAACGTCAGATT
>DATDFT010000148.1:0-4444 GCA_036522475.1 Pyrinomonadaceae bacterium
GTTGGACAAGCTGGACAAGATCGGGTCTGACGGCGTTAAGAAAGAGTTTACGGCGCGAGGTGTGAACGAAGCTGCGGGTGAGCGTTTGTTGAAATTCTTTTCGGACCTTGGATCGCTCGAGCAGGCAGCGGAGATCGTTGCTGGTGAAAAGTCGCAACAGGCATTGAACAAAGCAATATTGGGCCGGATTGTCGAGTTTGTGAGTGACAACGAGTTGGGCGCACAGGGTGTTGCTGAGTTGCAGTCGATCCTGAATTATGTTGACGCGATGGGGTTGGCGGATCGAATCAAGATCGATCCCAGTCTTGCGCGTGGTTTGTCTTACTACACCGGCGCGATCATGGAGATGAATGTGAAGGATCTCGCGGGCAGTCTCGGTGGTGGCGGGCGTTACGACAATCTGGTGGGGATGTTTTTGGGTCAGGATATTCCGGCGTGCGGATTTTCATTGGGGCTCGAACGCATCCTGGTGGTGATGAGTGAACGGGGCATGTTTCCGGAGAGCGTGGGTTCGGCGCCGGCGGATGTGATGGTCGCGATCTGGAATGAAGAGTCGATTGCTGAATCGATCAAGCTGGCGCAGGAGTTACGTGCTGGTGGTCTGCGGGTTGATTTGTATCCGGAGGCTGATAAGCTCGGGAAACAGTTTAAATACGCGTCGTCCATTGGCGTTCCGTTTGTGACGGTGATTGGTGACGATGAACGGGCGAAGGGTGAGGTGGCGTTGAAAAACATGCGAACTGGCGAGCAGCGCAGCGTTGCGCGCAACGAAGCAGTCAGAATAATCTCCCGCAAAGAGGCAAAGGAATAGATAAGAGAGTTCCATTATGTCGAGTGAAGCAATAGTTCAAAACTACCTGGACGATTCGCGGTCGGCGATGCGGGCTTACAAGAAGCTCGCGGAGAAGGCGATCGCGCAGCTCAAAGATGAAGAGTTCTTTGTGACGTTGGACGACGAGTCAAACAGCGTGGCCGTGATTATGAAACACATGGCCGGCAACATGATCTCGCGTTGGACCGACTTCCTGACCTCCGACGGCGAGAAACCAGATCGCAATCGCGACATGGAGTTTGTGATTGAGCCAAGCACCACAAAATTCGAAGTCGTCGCTTACTGGAACCGCGGGTGGCAGTGCGTCTTCGATGCGCTCGAGCCTTTGCGTCCCGAGGATTGTGAGAAGACTGTCACGATTCGCGGCGAGACACACACGATCGTGCAGGCACTCAATCGTCAACTGATGCACTACGCGTATCACATCGGCCAAATCGTTTTTCTTGCCAAGCACTTTCGCTCCGCGGAGTGGAATTCACTCAGCATTCCGCGCAATCGTTCGGCACAGTTCAACGCGTACCTGGGCACGCAACCCGCGGGCGATGCTGATCGCGAAAAACAGTTTGACGCAGCGTCAGGTTTTTCGCAGAGTCAGGAGAACAAATGAACGCCAACATTCATCACGTCAACGTCACTGTACCGAAGTCGCTTGAAGACGCCGCGAAACATTTTTACCGCGAAGTGATGGGCTTAGAGGAAGTGCCGAAGCCGGAATCGTCGCGCGCGCGTGGCGGCGCGTGGTACCAGCTTGGCCCAGTGCAGCTCCATCTTTCGGTCGAGAATTTGGAAGGCGCTCCGCTTAGCAAGCGACACGTTTGTTACACAGTCCCCGATCTCGCCTCGGCTGAAGAACGTTTTCGAAGTGCAGGTGTGGAGATCATTCCCGAAGATAGGCCTGTGCCCGGTTGGACGCGATTTTACGTTCGCGATCCCGGCGGAAATCGGTTAGAAATTGCAGCCGCGGATTACACGGAAGAGAACTGATGTTGGATCACCTCGGAAATTTGGAACGAACTCACTCGTGCGGCGATCTTCGTCCGGACGATATCGGCAAGCAGGTAGTATTGATGGGTTGGGTCGCGAAGCGTCGCGACTTCGGTGAGCTCACCTTCATCGATCTGCGCGATCGCGTTGGGATTACCCAGGTGGTCTTCAATGCTGAGGACGCGCCTGACGCACACGCAAAGGCCAAGGAGCTGCGAAACGAGTACGTGATTGCCGTGATCGGCGACGTTGTCGCTCGCGCCGAGAACACGCGTAACCCGAAGCTAGCTACCGGCGACGTTGAAGTACACGCGCGGCAATTGCTCACGCTCAACGATGCGCGCACGCCACCGTTTCAACTCGATGCCGGACCGGACGCACTCGCGAGCGAAGATCTGCGTTTGAAGTATCGTTATCTCGATCTGCGCCGCACGCAACTTCAGGCTAACTTGTTTTTGCGCCATCGCGTCGTCAACGAGATCCGTCGCTACATGACCGCGCAGGGGTTCACCGAGATCGAAACACCGATCCTGATCAAGTCGACACCGGAAGGCGCGCGTGACTACATCGTTCCATCGCGCATCTTTGCGGGGAAGTTTTTCGCCCTCCCGCAGTCGCCGCAGCTCTTCAAACAGTTGTGCATGATCGGCGGTCTCGATAAGTACTTCCAGATCGCGCGCTGTTTCCGCGACGAAGATCTGCGCGCCGATCGCCAGCCCGAATTCACGCAGCTCGACGTTGAGATGAGCTTTGCGACGCTCGATCAGATTTATTCATTGATCGAGGGATTGTTTGCGTCAGTCTTCAAACTCATCAACGTCGATCTACAAACGCCATTTCCGCGCTTAACCTTCGAAGAAGTGATGCGACGTTTTGGTTCCGACAAGCCTGACCTGCGCATCAACGGACTGGAGCTGCAAGATCTCTCACCGGCAGCGGAGGGCACTGACTTTGCTCCATTCGCTTCGGCCCTGAGTTCGGGCGGACAAGTCAAAGGACTGGTCGTTCCGGGCGGTGCGACTCTTTCACGGAAGGCGCTGGACGAGTTACAGGAGTTTGTAAAGCGCTACGGCGCGACTGCGCTTGCGTGGATCAAGCTGGGCGATGAGACATCGTCTTCATTACTGAAAGCGCTCGGCGCCGAGGTCGTTGCGCGAATCTCAGACCTTGCAGGTGCGAAAAAGGGTGATGCGGTCCTGATCGTTTCCGGCAAGCCGAAGGTCGTGGCGGCGAGCCTCGGCGCGTTACGAAACGAAATCGCGAAACGCGAGAACCTGATTCCAGCAAACGTGTACGCGCCGCTCTGGGTAACTGAGTTTCCGATGTTCGAGTTTCACGAAGAAGACGGTCGTTACGATTCGATGCACCATCCGTTCACTTCGCCTGTCGACGAGGATCTCGAACTGCTCGAACGCGCGGTCGAAGGCGGAGAGACAAATCTACTCGGCCAGATTCGCACGAAGGCTTACGATCCCGTAATCAACGGTGTCGAGATGGCGAGCGGCTCGATTCGTATTCATCGACGCGACGTGCAGCGCCTCGTCTTCAAAGCCCTCGGAATGACTACCGAAGAAGCCCGTGAGCGCTTCGGGTTTTTCCTCGACGCACTCGAATACGGCACTCCGCCGCACGGTGGCATCGCCCCCGGAATCGATCGAATGATGATGGTCCTCGCGGGCACCGACAACATGCGCGACGTCATCGCGTTTCCGAAGACGGCATCCGCAGCCGACCTCATGATCGATGCGCCTGGCGAAGTCGATCCGGAACAGTTGGACGAGCTGCACCTACGAGTCGTTTCAGACTGACCATGCCACCGATTCAACTCCGTCGCGAACATGTTGAGGCGATGATCGCCCATGCTCGCGAAGCGGCGCCGCAGGAGTGCTGCGGGTTGATCGGTGGAGTTTCTGAAATCAAAGCTGCGACGCTCTACCGGCTCCGCAACGTCACTCCGCATCCCGAATCAGCATACGAAGCCGCACCGGAAGACTTGTTTGCAGCGCAACGACAGATGCGCGAACGCGGCGAGGGTCTGCTGGCAATTTATCACTCCCACCCGCGGGCGTCCGACCCCCAACCATCCGAAACGGACGTGCGGCTCGCGTTTTATCCTTCAGCGAAATACCTGATCATCGGGCTCGGCGGGCTGGAGGCTGTAATCAAGGCGTTCTCGATTTCGGAGCGAGAGCAGCGCTGGCAGCAGGTTGAGTATGAGATCGCAGACGAGTAAGATTCATCTTCGCCACAAAAAAGCACATAAAGGCACAAAACAGATTCATGCCTTTAGCCGTATTAGCAACGAATGTGAGACTCCAGCGGACGAGCCGGTGGCATCTCACGAATATATTTTTGACTATTTTGTGCCTTTTTGTGGCTGATTGAATGGAGACGAAGAAGAGTAAATACGATACTAACCCGCTTGATCCGGATGTTGAACGAAAGGCCGAGGAAAGTTGGGGTGAGCAGGGAGGATCGAGCCCGACTCAGCAAGTTGGTGGCGCGACGCGGGAAGTCGGAAATTCACCTCCCGAAGACGCGCGAAAGAACATCTACTCAGAAGCGCCTACTCGTCATTTCGACAATCCTCCGCTCGAAGCTCCGTACCCGTCAGTGTTTGTTCCGCCA
>DATDFT010000149.1:0-4968 GCA_036522475.1 Pyrinomonadaceae bacterium
CACAACTGAACCTGACGCTCGAGTACAGTCAGCAGCGCTTTGACAGTGTCACGATGATTCGCTTCCTCCAGCACTTCGCGCTGCTCCTCGAAGCCATCACCGTCGCTCCCGACTGGACCTTGCTCGACCTCCAATTGGACAACAACGAACCTGACGTCACACTCTTCAATCCACTCCCTGCATTCCAGCAGGACCAGTTCGTCTTCGAACTTTCTTAGTCCGCTAAGCTCGGGACATTTAGCAAAGGAATCAGCGTATGCACGAATTAATCGATCAAATATCACGCGTAGCTGTAGTTGATGAATCAATGCTCCAGGGCATGCAGCAGGAAGTGCTCGGCCTCGATCATGAATGGACTCGGGTTTACAACGACTACCACAGCGGCGGCTGGTGGACGCTGTCGTTACTGAACAGCACCAGTAATCCACACGATGCACTCATCGAAGACTGCGTTCCGAAAGAAACTTCTCTGCTGGCAAAGATGCCGATCACGAAAGCGTTCCTCCAGAGTTTGGGTCTGAAGTACATGTGGGTGCGGCTCGCAAAACTCGAACCCAATTCCTTCATGTGGGAGCACTGCGATTATCAGGAACTTCAGAACGTCCAGCGATTTCGTTTACATGTGCCAATCATCACCAATCCCGATTCGACATTGATAATTAACGTCGCCAGGGTGCATCTCGACGCGGGTTACATCTGGAAACTCAATCCTGTCCATCGTCATGCGGCAGGCAATTTCGGGAATGAGTCGCGCATCCACATCCTGATGGATTGCTACCACAACGAAGTGCTCGAAAATATGCTCAAGTCAGAAGAACTCGATGACGCGTGTGTTGTAAACCTGCCGGTTACGTCGGGCAGCACTCTCGGACACGCCGTGGAGATCTGTGGCGGCCTGGCTCGGATGGGCTATCACAACGTCGCGGAGCATCACCTGCTGAAGATGTATCACCTCTACCAACTTGAACAGGGCCACGGCTACGACCTCGTGTCGAAGATGTACGAACAGTTGCAAGACGACGAAAGAAAAGAACTGTGGGAAAGCAACAAGGCGATATTTCTCGGACAAGAGTCGCCAGAGATCGCGGCCTGATCCAACACTCCATCTAAACACCTGGATCCTTCGTTGTAAGGAAATCTCATGAGCGTAGCAGACGTAGAAGTAACCATCTTCGATACCAAACTCAAAGAAGAGCGCGATTACTGGATCAAGCGACTCTCTTTCGAGCGAGAGGTGTCGAATGTGATGTTGGACCATGACCGGCCTGCTGAATACTCGCCCGTGAAACAGGTCGTTGAAGTTAGTCTTCCAGAAAAGGACCTTCAGAAACTCGTTGCATTAACCAGCAAATCTCCCGTGTTGCTTAACGCAACGTTAATGGCCGCGATCAGCGTTGTTCTTCACAGGTACACAGAGAGCCGCAACATCGTCGTCGGTAGTCCGGTGCTGAAAGACACTAAACCCAACGTCGTAGCGATCGTGAATGAAGTAAACGGCAAAATGTCATTTCGGCAATTGCTGCTCAAAGTACGCGAGACGCTTTTCGAAGCCTACGCCAGACCGCGCTATCCATTCGGTCGTTTGATGAACGATCTGAAGTTGGAAAATGGCAACAGGTGCCCACTGTTTGATTGCGTCCTGATGATTCAAGACTTTCACGCGCCCCTTCCTGAGATCAGTAATGACATCACGTTGATCTTCGGCAATGATTCACTCACCGGTTTCATCGAGTTCAATCCGCAACTATTTGAACGAAGAACTATCGAAAGTTTCGGCCGGCATCTCGTCAACACGTTACATCAAGCGCTTCACAACATCGACACACTCGTTTCTCAGTTCGATTTATTAACAGAAGACGAAAGACATCAGATGCTGGTTGAGTGGAACGACACTGAGACAGTCTATGCACAGCGCTGCATACATCAGCTATTCGAAGAGCAGGTAACCCGGACTCCGGATGCGATCGCGGTCGAGTTTTTAGAAGAGCGATTGACTTATCGTGAGCTTAACGCGCGTGCCAATCAACTGGCGCACTATCTCGGTCGTTTCGGTGTTGGTCCGGAAGGGCGAGTCGGTGTGTATCTCGAACGTTCCGTGTCGATGGTTATTGCGTTGTTGGCGATTCTAAAAGCCGGAGCGGCTTATGTGCCGTTGGATACGACGTATCCCGAAATGCGGCTGCGCTTCATGCTGGAAGATGCGCGCATACCGGTGCTCATCACACAGGCGGACTTAGCGGACAAATTGCCTGACTGCGACGCCAGAATAATCAGAATGGATGCGGAAGGTATCGCGCCAGAGAGTGAAACGAATCCCGTAGTTGAAATCTCTCCCGATAACCTGTGTTACGTCATCTACACTTCCGGATCGACTGGGCGTCCCAAAGGCGTGATGATCTCACACCGCGGGCTCACGAATTATCTCAAGTGGTCCAGCAACGCATACCGTGTTGCAAAAGGCTGCGGCGCACCGGTTCACTCGCCTATCGGAGCGGATCTCACCATCACAGGTCTCTTTCCTCCATTGCTCGTGGGTCGCTCCGTCACGCTCGTTCGGGAAGGACATGGTGTACAGGCGTTGAGCGAGGTGTTGCAGTCAGAGAAGAATTTTAGCCTGACCAAGATCACGCCCGCGCACCTCGAAGTACTGGGCCAACTAATTGATCCTGAGCACGCCGCAGGCCAGACGCGAGCATTGATCATTGGCGGCGAAGCGCTCAAAGGCGAGCAACTTTCTTTCTGGCAAACTCACGCTCCGGCGACGCGGCTGATCAATGAGTATGGTCCAACGGAAACGGTTGTGGGCTGCTGCGTTTATGAAGCGCCGGCTGGAGCTCTGATTTCAGGTGCTGTTCCCATCGGACGTCCGATCGCGAACACTCAACTCTATATCCTCGACCAGTATCTGAATCCTGTGCCCATCGGAGTAACCGGTGAACTGTACATCGGAGGCGCAGGCGTGGCGCGCGGTTACCTGGATCGTCCCGAGCTAACCGCAGAGAGATTCGTTCCGAACATGTTTGGCGAGGGGACGAGACTCTACAAGACCGGTGATTTAAGCCGCTATTTGCCCGACGGCAATATCGAATTCCTCAACCGCAACGATCAGCAAGTAAAAATTCGCGGCCATCGTATCGAGTTACGCGAAGTCGAGATACGTTTGAACCAACATCCTCAACTCAGAGAAGGTTTGGTTCTCGCCAAAGAGAGCAAGAACGGTGAGAAGCGGCTGGTTGCTTACATGGTTGCGAAGCCTGGAGCCGCACCAACGGTGGGTGAGTTGCGAACGTTCATGTCGGAGTCGCTGCCCGAGCACATGATTCCATCGGCTTACGTTTTCCTGGAAGCGTTTCCGTTAACGCCGAACGGCAAGGTGGACCATCAGGCGCTGACAGTGCCCGAGTCGCATGGTTCGGGATCAGGTAGTGCTACGCCGATCGAGGAAGTAGTCATCGGGATCTGGTCAGTGGTCTTAGGTGTCGAGCAAATCGGAGTTCACGACAATTTCCTGGAGCTGGGCGGCCATTCTTTGCTCGCGACGCAAGTCGTGTCTCGAGTACGTGAGGCGTTTCAGATTGAGCTTTCACTGCGCGATCTCTTCGAGTCGCCGACCGTAGCTGAACTGGCGGACAAGATTGACGTTGCGATGAAGGCCGGCAACGGATTCTTGATGTCTCACATTGAGCCCGCGCCGCGCACTGAGAATCTGCCACTCTCGTTTGCGCAGCGACGGCTTTGGTTCCTGGACCAACTCGAACCCGGAGGATCTGCTTTCAACATCGCCAGCGCGCTGCGACTCAGCGGCAAGCTCAGCGTTTCAGCACTCGAGCGAAGCGTGAGCGAACTGGTGCGCCGGCACGAGACGCTGCGCACAACGTTCGTGACCGTGAATGGAGAACCGGTGCAAGTGATCGCGCCGGCTCAACAGGTACGAATTGCCGTTTTAGATCTCAGCGACATGAGCGAGACGGAGTGCCGGCCAGCGATCGAGCGTCACGCTGCTGAAGAAGCGCATCGCCCGTTCGCACTGAACCAGGATCCGTCGTGGCGTGTGCGGGTGCTGCGCGTAGCAGACGAAGATCATGTGCTGCTGTTTACCTTGCACCACATCGTCAGCGACGGCTGGTCCATGGACGTTTTGATTCGAGAAGTGAGTGCGTTGTACGAAGCGTACGCGGCGGGACGAGAGTCGTCGCTGGCGGAGTTGCCGATCCAGTATGCGGACTATGCGGTATGGCAGCGTGAGTGGTTGCAGGGTGAAGTGCTGGACGAACAACTGGGCTACTGGCGCAAACAGTTGACGGGTGCGCCGGCAATGTTGGAACTGCCGACGGATCGAGTACGACCGGCGCAGCAGACTCATCGTGGCGCGCATCTGCCGTTTCAGTTATCAACCGAATTGAGTGCCGGGTTGAAGCAGTTGAGTCAGCGCGAGGGCGTGACCTTGTTCATGACGTTGCTCGCTGCGTGGCAGTTGCTGCTGGCGCGCTACAGCGGGCAGGCGGACGTGGTGGTTGGCAGTCCGGTAGCGAATCGAACGCGCTCGGAAGTGGAAGGATTGATCGGGTTCTTCGTTAACACGCTCGTGCTGCGGACGGAAGTGAATGGTGAGTTGCGTGTGCGCGAGTTGTTGCAGCGAGTGCGTGAGGTGTGCCTGGGAGCTTACGCGCATCAGGAAGTTCCGTTCGAGATGCTCGTTGAGCAACTCCAGCCGGAGCGTGACCTGAGTTACACGCCGCTGTTTCAAGTGATGCTGGTGTTGCAGAACGCGCCGCAGGCTCAGGTGGAGTGGGCCGGCGTGGGAATGCGAGCGCTCGAGTTGGAGAGTGGAACGGCGAAGTACGACTTGACGCTCGGGTTGGCGGAGAGTGAACGCGGGTTGGTCGGGACGCTCGAGTACAACCGAGATCTGTACGAGCGAGAAAGCATCGAGAGGTTAGTGGGCCATTATCAGCAGGTGCTGAGTGG
>DATDFT010000150.1:0-2955 GCA_036522475.1 Pyrinomonadaceae bacterium
ACCCGCAAACGTTTGTGAAGAATATCTTCTGGGCGAAGCCCGAGGATTACATCAAGGCAACGCAGCGCATCTACAACACACCCGGCAAGGCGAGCTTCATCGAACTGCCGCTGGTGACTAAGTCGTCGTAAGAAGTTTCACCAAGGCCGCAAAGTTTACGCGCAAAGGCGCTAAGAAGAAATGCCATCCTTTGCGGCTTTGCGTAATCTTTGCGCCTTTACGTGAACCAATGGAGTCGCACTACACCTTCTCGTCTGCTTCAGTTCTGCCTAAGGATGTGCCCATCCGTTTTACTGATTTCTGTCGCTTCAATAATCACCGCAGCACCGTCAAGCGCCGGCGCGCCTCGGGCCGTCACCGGCGTCACCCATTTAATCTTGTGCTTTACCGGATCCACTCGCACGAGATTCGCCGAGCCGTTTTGTAGTTCATAAAAGATGAACACGTCGCCTTCGTGCTCGAGAAAGTAGAGACGATCGATGTAGTCCTTACTTGGAGGCTTAAGATAGAAAAAATGCCGCAGACTTTGCCTGCCGATTTCTCCCATCCCATCACGCCGGATCCAGAATTTATCTACTGACGTCTCAAACACAAAGAACCAAATCGGCTCACCAACCCGCTCAATTAGAGTAAAATTCTCAGGAGCCGGCGCGGCTCTCAACGCAACCCACGACACGATCATCACGCTCAGACACACTGGCAGAAATTTGGTCATGATCTTCTCCTTTGGCGGGGCTGATGAGGTATGGCCAGTTTACTACAATTCGGCGCATAATCACCGCGTCATTTTCCCCCGGCAACTGACGAGATATGGAGGGGGAACAATGGAAAGATACCGTTTGGAACAGATCGAGAGCTACGTGATCAACTTTTTCCAGGAGCGAGGCGAGTCGCGCATTCTGGCCCGGGAACTCTTCGATAGCACGGCCGAATATGCCAATGCCGACATCGTTCGTGCTCTGGAAGATTTGGAAAAGAAAGAGCGGCTGCTGGTTCGCCATACTACTGAAGGCAACGACTACATCTCGCTGACGACCGACGGTGTCGCGCGCCTTGGCCTGACAGAAATTGAGACCGATGACGAGCGGCCGGCTTTGCCTCATCCACCCAAGAGCGCAACGAAGTAATGAAAGCTGTAAGCCCTGTCCTCTTGCTCTTGCTTCTCTGTTGTTCCGAAGTGGCGCAGAGTCCTGTGGTCGAGAGCAACTCGCTCGAGGAAGTGCGCGACAAGCGCAGCGCATTGCTGGTGGTGTTCAAATCGCGTGTGGTCGATGCAAGCGACCGCGAGGGCGCGATCATCGACGACGTGTTGAAGGCCGATCCGGAACCGAAGGGTCGTTATCGATGGGTTTACACGCAGCTCGCGAAGAAGCTCAACAAGTACATTCAGAAATACAAGAGTTTGAGTGCGGCGAGCAGGCTTTCTGACGCTGATTACGTGATCTTTTTCAATGTGGTCGAGTTTCGGCGGATTCTGAACACGCCTTATCCTTACGGTGAGCTGTTTGTCATCGTCAAAGGTTCACCTGAAAAACTACAGCCGCCGCGCGTCGTCTGGAGAGCGAAGAAAATACTCTTTTCGGAAGACGCGATCGGTGTCTTTATTAAAAATCTCAAAGCTCTCCGCGGCGAGAGTTAATGGAGGAGAATGCTTACACACATCGTGGTCTGGAAGTATCGTGAAGACGTGGAGCAGTTTGCGCGCGAGGAACATGTGAACCTGTTGCGCCGGCTGCGCAGCATCATCCCGGAAGTGAAGAGTCTGTCCGTCGGTTTCGACACGCTGTATTTACCGCGCTCATACGACACCGGCCTCGTTGCTGTCTTCGCAGACCAGGTCGCGCTCGACGCTTATACCGTCCATCCCGAACATGTTAAGGTCGCGGAATTCGGCAGAAGCATCAGCGAGCATGTCGCTTCTGTCGATTTCATCGACTGATCAATGCGCTCAAAGAAGTTCATTCTCTTAATCGTCGTTGTACTGCTCCTGCTTTCGCAGACTCCGTTTGCTTACCGCAGGTATAAACTACGTCGTTTAAACGCCGCCATTCAACAACTGAAGCTCGAACGTCACGAGGCGGATCGTAACGGCTTTACCGAGTACAAAGGTGTGGTCCACGTACACTCTTTTCTCGGAGGTCATAGCACCGGCACGTTCTCGGATATCATCGCCGCGGCTCAGGCGAACCAGTTGCAGTTCGTGATCATGACTGAGCATGCGGAGAAAGAGTTTGACACGGCGGCGATGACGTTGAAGGGCATGCATGGTGGCGTGCTGTTCATCAATGGCAACGAAGTCAGCGCGGCGAATGGCGATCGATTGCTTACCTTGCCCGAAGATGTATCGATCGTTGCTTACCCGGAACAGTTTCAAAACTGGAACACGCCGGGTCTTAATGGTGTTGAGGTTTACAACGTCTTTACAAACGCGAGGCGAATCAATCCGATCGTCGCGTTCTTTGATGTTTTGTGGTCCAAACGAAGTTATCCGGATCTAATCTTTGCACTTTATCTCGCGCGTCCGGATGCAGCGTTGCAGAAGTGGGATCATGCGTTGACGCGGACGAAGCTCACGGTGACCGCAGGTAACGATGCTCATGCGAACATCGGCGTGAGTCTCAACGATAGCGCGGGGAAGACACTGCTCGGCATCCAGCTCGATCCCTACGAAGTCAGCTTCCGGCTCGTACGGCTGCACGTCTTGCTAGACCAGAACAAAGCGCTTGATGCGACGAGCTTGCTCGATGCGGTGCGTACGGGTCATTGCTTTATCGGTTTTGATTTTCTTGGCGACACGGACGGTTTCTCGTTTGAGGCGGAAAATGCCGGCGGGCGAAAGATTCAGGGGGATGAGATTCAGTTAACGAGCGATACGCGATTACGTGTTCGCAGCCCGATTCCGGCTCGAATCGTGATCTTCAAAGATGGGACGATTTTTTCGGACAACATCGGGAG
>DATDFT010000151.1:0-12710 GCA_036522475.1 Pyrinomonadaceae bacterium
CAGATCAACCTTCTCAACTTGAGCCTGACTCGTACTTGTTTCTCACTGCGTCTGATCGTCAAATCAACTTCGCGACCTTCTTGCATGAACATGCGTTCGATGCGCCCTTCTGTGAGAGTCGCAGCCGGCTGACCATCGACCGCGGTAATCAGATCGTCAGCTTGTAGGCCGGCATCAGACCCTGGCGTGTTCGCTACAACCTGTCTGACTCTGAACACTTTGACGCCGCTATTCTCCTCAGGCGTCACCGAGATTCCGCTCATGTCCTCTTCATAAGGCTCTTTGAAATGTGAGTTGGGTTCCAGGATCATTCGGTGGTGCGAGAAGTCGAAAATCACTTTGAAGCGGCGCAGAATTTCCTCTCCGAGTATTCCACCTTCGCCTTCCACATTCTCCGAGAGACTTACTGTCGGATTCTCGATGATGAAATGTCCCAGTTGCAGGCTCTTCAAGCGTCCAAGCCGCCGCCTGTATTCGCCCCCGGCCTCTATATCGATGGGCGCTTCGATCGTCTGCGTCTGTGCGAGCAATCCGTACTTCTTGACCGCAGGAGTTCGTAAAGCGAGCGTAGCGCTCATCCCGTTGTCAACTTCGAAGTAGTCTTCAATACTCTTGCCGCCCGACGTCGTCATCTTCAGACGTACCATCGGCGTACCGTCTTTGATCTTGATGGCGATCACTTCACCCGTGCCTTTATATTCATATTTCTCAGGTGCAAAGAGAGTGAGTGTCTGTGCCTCGTAATCAACTTCGACGACGAATTTCTTCAAGAACTCAAGCCCAAGCACGCCGTCAATCTTCGACTCGTTAGCCGTTGCATCGTCGGACATTATGACTTCAATATGTTGATTGAGAGCTTCGACGCCGGGCATGCTGAGATTGGCGCTTGGAATTGTGGCGGCTTCGATTTCACCGACGTTCGCTGCGATACCGACCTTATACTTGTTGCGTGCTATGAGTCCTAAGCTATTAGCCTGATTGGAGGTGAGGATCGCAAAAACATCGGAACCTGTGTCAAGCGTGAAATTCAACGGCAGCGAATTGTTGACGCGCACCTTCAGTAGTGCGTTGCCATTGTCGTCCATCAGATAAGGTATCGACGTACTGTTGCCGGAAGTAAGGCGAACTTCCGGTTTTGCTTTCGGTAAATTCGCAGACGCAGTATCACGCGGCTGTTTCTCAGGCTTATCGAAACTCGCATCGTCAATCAGGCGGTTATGTTCGACTTCGCTGACTTTGATATTGAAGTCCGTGCCGTCGCGATCGACGATGCGAATGTTAAATGGTTCTTTCACGCCATCAACCACTCTGTAATCGTCGTAGTCGACTGATTCGAGGGTCTTGCCCGACAAACTTCTTGTCTCTGAACGCAGCAGCAGTCCGCTCTGGTTATCGAAGTACCATCTTTTGGGATTGCCCTCGCCGGGCGCTTCGAGTACGGCTGTTTCGCGTTCGCCGAGTTTCTCGTTGTCTTTGAGCGCCACCTTGGGAAAAGTCTCACGAAACTTGAGCGACAGATAAAACTCCGCGTCACGCTTCGAGAAGCCGGACAGATTGCCGGCACTGTCTCGGCCCGGATATTTTTCCCATGCAACTGTTCCGTTAAAGCCTCGCCTGTAGTTGCCGTAGCCCTGGGCGACAAGCACCATCAACCATTTGTTCGGCGCTTTCGCATAAAGCTCAATCGGCCCTTTCGTTTTCAGATGAACGCTCGTGAACGCGCCTTTTGATGCGCGACTGTTGACTTTCTCGAGTGACGCGCGACCTCCAAGAGCTTGCACGTACTTATCGAGAATCTGCTCAAGCGTTGGGGCTTCAGTATCGGCCTTGCGTTCACTGCTGCCGGGTGTCGAGGTGAGCGACAGAATCACGGTCAAAATCAACAACGCGAGTTTATTCATATTTGCCTCAAACGAAGTCTACTCCAGCGGAACAAATCATCGACTGCCGTTGTCAAAAGTTAAGCACAGTTGGAAGGGAGATCTTTTATGGGAATGACAGCGGTAGCAGGCAGGCGCGGCATTCAATCAGAAATTAACGTAACTCCGATGGTCGACATCATGCTGGTGTTGCCGTCCTTGCATCCGTAGACTGCGCCATCGCTGGCGCAATCAAAAAATCCTCAATGATGTTTTCTCGAGCAAATTCTTACGGCGATCACTACATCGCTTGACCCTCCGCAAGACCTTTGCACATTTCATTCAGCTCGGCAATGGCATTCGAGGGGAGTTCTAACGAAGCAGCTCGAAGATTTTCACGAAGATGTTCAACCGAAGACGTGCCCGGAATTAGCAGAATGTTCGAAGAACGCTGAAGCAGCCACGCAAGCGCAACCTGCATCGGTGTAGCTTGTACGGACGCTGCTACACGCTCGAGCGTCGACGATTGCAACGGCGTGAACCCGCCTAGCGGAAAGAACGGGACATAAGCGATCCCTTGCTGTTCGAGAACATCGATGAAGGCATCATCATTGCGGTGTACCACGTTGTAGAAGTTTTGGATACAAACTATCGGTGTGATTGTCTGCGCCTCTGCAAGCTGGTTAGGGCTGACGTTGCTAAGACCGATATGGGCAATCAATCCCTGGCGTTGTAGTTCGGCAAGCACGGTAGTTTGTTCCTCGATAGATCCTTCCGACGGCTCCGTGAATCCGCCGACACGAAGGTTGACCACATCGAGTTGATCGACACTCAGATTTCGAAGATTGTCATGAACAGCGTCGATGAGCTCCTGACGCGAAAGCGCAGGGATCCATGATTTGTCATCGCCGCGTCGAGCGCCAACTTTGGTTACTATCACCAGGTTATCGGGGTAAGGGTGAAGTGCCTGCTTGATGATTTGGTTGGTGACGTGTGGGCCATAATAATCGCTGGTATCGATATGATTCACTCCCGTTGCGATCGCCTCACGCAACACAGCAATCGCCGCATCAACATCACGCGGCGGTCCGAACACCTGAGGGCCGGCTAGCTGCATCGCGCCGTAGCCCATGCGGTGTACGCTTGTTGAAGTCCGAGCAAATGTAAAGGTGCCACCGAGTTTTGCCGGTTCACTCATGATCTCTTACCCTCCCGAAATCAGTTTTGGAGCCATTATATAGGACGGCTTTGTTATTGACTTTCCACCAGTACGGGAATATCGTGCGTGCGTTCAACAAGGCTGATATCTCTCGAGCCGGTGCGTCCTCGTAAACGCGCATAGTGTAGCCGCTCAATCAATACACAAGATTATTCAGTTGCGGCTACAGAGGTTCTCAACGCTCTTCATACGTCCACATTAAGGGGCGGAAACTCATGCGTTACAAAACTACATTTCTGTTTGCGCTTTGGATCGTAGCAATACCAACCGCCTTCGGTCAGGAAGTAGAGACGGTGCGATTCGGAGTTGTGCGCGTAACACAGTCAACTGTGATACGTAACAGACCTCTTGCTACTGGAGCGCCGGTGCTACCTGTTACACCTGGGTCCAGGCTTAGATGGGTGGAGGGACAGGTCAAGAATGGGTTTGTTCGAGTTATCGCTACTGGAGGCAAACAAGGTTGGATTTCTTCGTCAGCAGTTCAAATAGAAAGTCAACCGCAAGCTTTGTTGGCAGCAGCTCCGCCGTGCAAACCAACATTGGCTGCCTGTCCTGACACCGGGTGTTCTCAACCGGGTTCAAAGCACGCGATATTTGATCAGACAAAACGACGAGTTCCTCCGCTAACTGTGCCTACTGCTTTAACCTTCGCAGACTTAAAGAGCCTCCAAGAGCAAGCCGACACTCTAGTTGATGAAGGCGTTGAACTATCTGCGGCCGATCGGGCGAAGTTAACAAACTTGCAGATTTCGCAAGGCACTGTTCATGAGGGAAGCTTAGTAAGGTTGATAGGCTTCATTGCTAAGGGTCTCGATCCACATCCAAATAGCGGCGAATCGGTGAACTGCAGGCGAACTGAAGTAGCGAGTAATGACTTCCACATCTCGTTCGCAGAGCGTCCCGATCAAGACGAGTTTGACGGAATAGTAGTGGAGATGATCCCGCAAAATCGACCAGCTCTTTGGACTCTATCGAGATTAAAGACTCTGAAGACTCAGCACCGGTTAATAAAGGTGGTCGGCGCCATCTTTTATGACAATGGTCATGTCGTGAATTCCGATAGAGACAACCCACTTCAGGGTCAGCCAAAGCGGTTTTCCTTGTGGGAGATTCATCCGATCGTTCAATTCTTTGTCTGCCAAAAGACTAACAATCAGTGCAATCCTGACACCCAAAGCGACTGGAAGGCTTTGGAAAATCCATAACAAACTGTCGAACTCTTTGACGACATTTCCCCCACAAAGGAGAATTCATGCCTGCAAAAGGAATTCAAGCACACAAACTATTCAAACTAGGCAAGGCTCCCGCAAAGACTGACGTCAGAAACCTGATGCTGGCGGCAATCCTAAAAGCACCGCCCAAACTTCCAAAAGAATTCGATTTTGACCTCAAGCACACGGGGATTCCTTTGCCTATGTTTGCAAACGATGAATTAGGTTGTTGTGTAATATCAGGCCGAGCACACCAAACTTTGAGGTTTGAAGATCTCGAGCAGGGTTCAGTCATTACGATCACTGATACGGACGTAACAACAGAATATTTTAATGAAACTGGTGGGGCAGATAGCGGGCTGGTTGTTCTCGACTCTTTGAAATTATGGCGAAGCGACGGTTGGACCGCCGCACAGCAGGTTCTGAAGATAAAAGCCTTTGCGCAGATCAATCAAAAGAATCATGCGGAGATGAAGAAGGCGATATTTCTAGATGTAGGCGTCGGCATCGGACTTTCCCTTCCGAAGAGTGCCCAAGCCCAGATACAAGCCGGAAAGCCTTGGGATGTGGTAAGTGGCCCCAGTTCGAAACCAAATTCGTGGGGAGGACACTACGTGCTCTGCCCCGGGTATACAACCAAGGGACCAGTCTGCGTAACTTGGGGTCAGAAACAACAGATTACCTGGGCGTTCATCGATAAATATTGCGACGAAGCGTATGCGATCTTTGATGACATCAACACTGCTAAATTAAAAGCAGCGCTCAATACGAACAAGATTGAGTCTTTCTTGTCCGCTTTGTAGGGCGACAC
This sequence comes from Pyrinomonadaceae bacterium, assembly GCA_036522475.1. Taxonomy (GTDB): domain Bacteria; phylum Acidobacteriota; class Blastocatellia; order Pyrinomonadales; family Pyrinomonadaceae; genus PSRF01. Next base: position 5,101 of record DATDFT010000151.1, read on the forward strand.
AGAGCGATTATTTAGTCAGCACGCTGAAATCGAGTTTCACTAACTCTGCGATGCGCTCGATTGTGTAGTCGGCAGGGCGATACCCGCTAATCGCTTTCGTATCATGCGCATAATGGCCCTGTCTCACGAAGACCGTGGTGACGTGTTCATTCCAGACGTCTTTAACAGCAGTCAGGATACGTAGTTTGTCATCGACCAGAATGTAGTGGTCCGCCGGATAGCGCTGCGCCACGTCTTCCAATTCGGACTCCTTGTGGATATAGATCAGCACGGCTCCGTCAAACGCATCATACAGTCCGGCCTGGCGAATCTTGTGCGGCTGAAAGACGACATCTCCGTCCGACAGAATTATCGGTAGCGCGTGCTGCTTGACACCTTGAATGACGTCAAGCGCGCCGGGAAAGAGTCGTTCCTGAAACGGATAATCCAGCAGGAAATGAGAAACGGTAAGCACGTGCAGATCGCGTGGATAGTTCGCGCGATAACGCTGAAGCGCGCCAAGGTAATCTGCGTACCCAAGTTCGGTTCGCAATTCTTCAAAGATGGACCAGTAGCGCTCCTGTCGTTCATGACCAACTTCACGATCCAGATGATCTCTTAGATCGGCAGTTACTTCGTCGTTGTCGAGCAACGTGTTATCCACGTCGAAAAGGAAAATGTTACTCATCACGTCTCTTGTACCGGTGTTACTTTGACTTCGTAGTCCTTCCCTTCCCAGCGGTTCTCGTCCGTCCATAAAAATGTAAACCGTATCGACTCATCCTGCTGCGGCACGTGGATGTCCACGAAATCGATACCAAGCGCCGTAGCTGTTGACCGTGTGTCAGTCGAACTCTGCCATTCGTCACTGGTCCAATGGAGCAGGAAGGGCATGTCAGCTTGAACCCGCAGAAGAATACCCGGAGTCACCTTCGGCACCTGACGATTGAATTTCCACACCTCGATTGCCTTACGTTCCAAACTTCCGGTCACATATCGTTCGTAGGCAGCGTCAATTCGGTCAAAGACTTTAGCGTCGGTAACGGACCGTTGCAGCTTCACGTATTCAGAGTGCGCCCACAACAGCGGCATCGCGGCGTTGGTTGGACCACCAAAACTGAGGTGGGCCGCGGGTAGATCCGGACCATCCCAGATCTGTTCCGGAATCAATCCAATGCCCTGCGCAAAATTCTCGAGTGTGCGCAGAAAGGGACTGGCGTCTCGTCCGGCGGCGATTTCATAGTGGCCACGCTCACCGCCCAACAACGGCCATGGGCGCCCCTTTCCCCAACCGTTATAGCCCGTACCGTCTTCTCGTTGCCCGAAGCCGTCGTGGTTGTAACGACGCCAACATGGTCCATGTGGCGTGTCAATTTTGATGATGGAATCAACGACGCGCAGCGAATCCTGAATGATTGGATCGTGTGCGCTGCGAATACCGTAACGGACCAGTTCGAGAAAACCCGCATCGATGATCTCTTTAGCGGGAAATTCAACGCGCGCGCCAGGGGGTCGATTCGCCAGTATCAGCGTGCCGCGATTTGGGTCCTCATCAGAACAGTCGATCGCGCTGGCAGGATTCACGCGCATGTAGTGCCGTGTTATGCCAGGCACTAACGTTCCTTCCGTTGTCACCGTCCACTGTTCGATGTGCGATTCAAGGAAGTCGGCGTAGTCGCGAATGAATGTGGCCGTGACCTCGTCGCCTCGATCGTCGAAGAATTCCGCTCCGCAAACGAGAGCTGCGATGTGGACCGCGAGTGTTGACGGCGAATACCCGCGGGCTTCCTCCCAACGGTCTTGCGGAGTAATCGGTCCCTCGCGGATCAGGAACCCACAGGCGCGACGGACCATCCCGAACGGATCGAAGTTTCCCAAAGCGGCGTCTTTCCAGAGTCGCCACGCGAGCAGCACCGGGAAAGCCACCTCATCCAGTTGAATTCCTGACCAGTAAGGCCGGCCGTCGATCCAGAAATTCTGAAAGAACCCGCCATCCTCGCGTTGTGAAACCGCCAGATAGATAAGCGCGCGCAACGGTGTGCTCAGATCACCGACAGCGAGCAGTGCGGTGACTGACTTCACCAGATCGCGCGTCCATACCAGATGATAACCGCCGGTTGCGTCGTCGCTTTGTTCATCACCCCAGGGAATACTGAGCGAGGCGATCATTGCACCGGGGTACGTTTTATCCTCATGGGCCAGCAGCAGATTGACGCTTCGCTCAAACAACGTTGAAGGGTCTCCGGCACCCAGAGCAAAACGTCTCGAGGTACGCTCCCATTGACGAACAAACGACTTGAGCGTTTCTTCGAACGGGATACTCAACGACTGCGCAAGCGTGCTTAGCGCGTTGTGTTGAGTGGTGCCGAATGCCAAACCGACTGTGAATTCGGTGCACCGAGAAAGGTCGAGGCCGCCTGTTAAAGCGATGTTACCGTCGAGCACCGCTTCGTATTGCCAATCGAGTCGATAGTTGTCTGCGAGGTCGGTCCAGCCGTCATTCACACCAACGTATCCGCACGAGAGTTCGGTGAAAGGAACCTCCGCCGCAAGAGCGAGCCACGTGTTTCCCTTTTGCGCGCCAAGATACTTGCGGCGTCCAACACGGAGCACGTAACCGTTGTTGTGCCATCCGCCGATTTCGAGATGCGGCGCGCAAATCACGTATATCCGTAGTTTCTCCAACAACTCGGACGGAGCTTCCATGCGAACGTGGACCAGCAGACAGTTTTGATATGGATCGCCGATGATTGTTTTGTGGATTGCGTAACGGCCTTCTTTCTCTCGATTGATGACTTTAAAGCCAAGTGCGGCTTCAGACAGACAGTCGATCTCGCCGGCAAAGTTCCTGCGCTCGTCGTGAAGAAACGTTTCGCCGTCGGTTACGAGGAACTGAAGGTCGCGGATTTGCGGTGAGTCGATAGTTGGATAGTAAACCTCGGTGATGCATCCATGATCGAGCGTGTACCACACACGGCTGGTGGTCGAGTACGCAGTACCAACGGCGACTTTGGCGCCGCGAGTCCATCGTGGCTCGATGCCGGGACCGCCGGGCGCGACATTTGGAGAGCCGGGATTAGTCATAGTCATTAGCCTGGTATCCGGTCCAGAAATGCTCCAGAGCCTACCAGTTTTCATCAACAGGCGCGCGGTCGCAAGTGGAGGCTTGGTCTAATCGATCACTTGTCCACGACAATTAACAGGAGTAAATTCTCAATGTCTATTCCCCGTTCTTGATTGATTTGGCCATTTTGCAAGCCATCCGGAAGGACGATAATCATGCGTACGACTTTATTAATTGCAGTGTTAGTCCTCAATGCTGGTTTTGTCACTGCGCAAACGAAACAGGTTGCGCCGGTGCCCGGGGATCCGCTCGAGTTGGCCACTGGGCCAACAACGATCGCTGACACCCCTGAGAAGCGCAGTGCGATTCTTAATCTGCTCGAACGCGCGCGTCAGAACAACAATTTGCACGTAAGTGGAATGAAGCCTTTTGATCTCAAGGCTTCGTTCAACTCCGATGGATCCGCCGGCATGTTGGAAGAGAGCTGGCTGTCGGGAGCGACATGGAAATGGAGTGAGCATCTCGGGAATTATTCACAGCTCCGCATCTTCCATAAGGGCGTCGCATACGATTCAAATCCTGGAAGTTATCAGCCGTTGCGCCTGGAGATGGTCCGCCAAGCAATCTTTTGGCCGGTAGGGGGAAACTTTGCGAACACCGTGATCCGAGTCGCTGAAGCCAATTGGAACGGAAAGCCTGTTACGTGCGCGCTGATTGCTGGACCACGCGCGAGTGCGAGTCAGGAAACAGGTCGTCAGTGGATTGAAGAAGAGTTTTGTGTCGATCCCGCAACAGGCTTTTTACAGACTTATTCGATCGCACCAGGCATATACGATGTATACGACTATTCGAATGCTTTCGAATTTCACGGTCACTCGATTGCCCGCCGCATCACGATCGTTCAAAACTCAGTTCCCGTAGCTACAGTGGAGCTCAATGAGATGAAGGATCTGAATTCGACTGATGAGAGTCAGTTTACGCCGACTGCGGACATGAAGGCTCCAGGAATCAGGCTTGGACCACCTATGCGCTTCCCGCAAGTTGCCAAAAACAACGCAACTGCAACCGGTGTAGTGCAACCAATTATCATCCACGCTGCTTTGGACGTCACGGGACGCGTGCTCGAAGCCGAAGCCTTGCAAACATCTGACTCCGCGTTGAGCGACGCGGCTTTGAAGCTTGTCAAGAATACGAACTATGGTCGCATGCGTAACGGCGAACTTGTGCAACGAGATGTTTTCGTAAACGTGCAGTTCGTGTCCGCGCAGTAAGGCGGTTCAATCCTCCCCGGTTCCTGCACCGACACGAAACGTGTGACCATCAGGATGCCGGATGTGACATTCATGCACGCCCCATGGCATGTCGGTGGGCGGCCATGGGGCAACGATACCCAGCTTCAACGCGAGCTCGTACATAACATCGACCTCGGCGGGCGATTCCAACCACCAACTCATCCAGACGCTGCCCGCCTGGTTGTCCCAACCCTCCTGCGGCATTGGACCACCGCGAGCCCCCTGACAATTCTGACAAAGAAAGATTTCAGCGGCGCCAGATTTGATAGCGCCAAACGTCGGCGGATCGCCCCATTCCCAAAGCTTCTCCCAACCCAGCTTCTCGAACCACGCAAAGCTCTCCGGCAAATTCGAAACGTTCAGGATCGGAGTAATAGCTTGAACCTTCATCTCAAACTCCTTTAGCGGTAGTGGGCTTTTCCAACGCGTTATACCACTACTCACAACAAACTCAGAGCAGTTCACGGCAAACCCGAGTTGAGAATCCCGCCAAGCGTTTATAAAGCACCATGACCGTTATGGAGGTGTGGTGTGAAACAAGGAAGCCGGTTTATTGAAGCGCTCGCGCAGGACATCAGGTTTAGTCTCCGTGTCCTGCGCAGGAATCCAGGGTTTACAGTCACGGCACTACTAACTTTGGCCCTGGGCATCGGAGCCAACACCGCGATATTCAGCGTGATTTACGGTGTGCTGTTGCGCCCACTCCCGTACAAGGACGGGCACCGTCTCGTGGTGCTGAATCAACAGGCTCGTCTCAACAACGCGAACAATCTCGGCTTCTCGGTCAAGGAATTCGAAGACTATCGCGATCAAAATAAGACGATGGAGATGGTCGAGCACCACGCCATGAGCTTCATACTCTACGGTCGCGGCGAACCGGAGCGCGTGCAGACCAGTGTGGTGTCGGCAAACTTCTTCGACGTGCTCGGCGTGAAACCAATTCTTGGCAGGACATTCGTTCCGGATGACGAAAAGCCAAATGGAGAAGCTGTGCTCGTGCTCAGCTACAAATACTGGAAGCAGAGTCACGGCGGCGATCCCAAGATCGTGGGCACCGTCTTCCAAATGAACAATCGGCCGCACACGGTCATCGGCGTGCTGCCTCCCGTACCTGAGTACCCATCAGAGAGTGATGTTTACATGCCGACTGCGAATTGCCCGTTTCGGTCCAGCACTGCCGTGATCGACAACCGGAAAGCACGTCTTCTGTCGGCGGTGTTCGGCAGGCTCAAACCGGGCGTCGAAGTGGCCCAGGCGCAGGCTGATGTTGCCCGCATTGCAGCCAACATGCAGCGAACCTATCCGGACGTTTACCCAAATCACATCGGTTACGCTGCTCAGGTCGATCGTCTCGACACGGTGCTCACGCAAGCAGCTCGGCCCACGTTTCTGATACTGCTTGGGACAACCGCTCTGGTCCTGTTAATCGTCTGCGCCAACGTTGCTAATCTTAACCTCGCACGCGTTCTGCAACGGCAGTCTGAAATTGCGGTGCGAGCCGCACTCGGAGCAAGTCGCAGCAGGCTCGTCACTCAGATGTTGACCGAAAGCATACTGCTATCGCTGGGCGGCGGTGCATTGGGCTTGCTTCTCGCCTGGTTTGGTCTGCCGTTGCTCACCTCCTTCGCCGGCCGGTTCACGACACGCACAGCAGAGATCCAAATCGACTCGTCAGTGCTGTTCTTTACTCTCGTCGTGTCCGCGTGTACAGGTTTCGCATTCGGAGTGATCCCGGGACTCTCTTCAGCCTTTGACTCCAGGAAGAATATTGTCACTACACTCAAAGAGTCTGGTGATCGCTCGAGCTCAGGCGCGAAGAACCGCGTGCGCGGTCTTCTCGTGGCGGCGCAAGTCGCGATCTCTTTCACTTTGCTCGCAGCCGCGGGCCTGATGCTCGAAAGCATGATCAAGCTTCAGCGTGTCGATCCCGGTTTCAACCCGGAGAACGTGTTCGTGATGAGGCTCCAGCCGAACTGGTCCAGGTTCATCGATCCAGCGACTGCCAACGCACAATTCCGAAATTATTTCCGGCGTCTGCTCGAAAACGTGGGTCAGCAAACCGGCGTGGTAGAGGCGGCCGTGTCGTCGACTTATCCACTGAATCCAGCGGGCATTACACGCGGTCCTAACAACGTCACGATCCAACTGGAAGGGCGTCCGCCTGACGAAGCAAACGCGTCTGCGCAGGTTGATCCACGCGCTGTGAGTCCCGCTTACTTCCGCGCACTGGAAATCCCATTGCTTCGAGGGCGAATGTTTACTGACGCTGATGACGACAAGGCGCCGCGAGTTGCAATCGTGAACGATGCGGCTGCACGTGGTCGCTGGGGTGCGGAGGATCCAATCGGGAAGCGATTTTCGTTCGACAACGGGACCACGTGGATAACTGTCGTCGGCATCGTGGGCAACGTCAAGCAGTACGGGCTGGACAAAGCGCCGGCTCAAGAAATTTACGGCCCGATTGCGCAAACGCCTTTCGGTTCATTTCTGGTAGTTAAAACGAAAGGAGCGCCGTTGCAACAAGCGACGCTGATGCGCGATGTGGTCCATAAAGTAGACGCGGAGACTGCGATCGATCAGGTCAAGACACTTGAGCAGGCGCTCGATGACTCCGTGGCATCTCCGCGACAGACGACATGGCTGCTCGGAGTGTTCGCACTTCTCGCGCTCTTCATCACGGCGGCCGGGCTGGCAGGCGTTATGGCGTTGTCTGTTACACAGCGAACGCGCGAGATTGGAATTCGCATCGCGCTCGGCGCCACGAGGATTCGGATCTTAACGATGATCATGCGACAGGCGTTTTCCCTGATGTTATTAGGCCTCGCAGTTGGGTTGGCCGGCGCGCTGATGCTCCACCGAGCGATCGCCTCATTGCTGTTCGCGACTCCGAGTGCGGATCCAGTGACGTTCGGCGCAGTGGCCTGTCTGCTCACTCTGGTCGGAGCCGCCGCGTGTCTCGTTCCCTCCTTGAGCGCCACTCGTATCGACCCGACGTTGACACTTCGGAAGGAATGACACTTTTATCCACAGATTACACGGATTGTTGTATGAACTCGGAAACAGAGCGCCAACGGCGCGTAATATGGTAGCCAGTGAAACTTCAAGCAACGTGCGGCACTGCTAAGAGCGCCAACGGCGCTCTCTACTCATATCGCAGCGCAACCAGCGGATCGACTTTCGTAGCTCTGCGCGCGGGAACATAGCAAGCGATCAGAGCCACTATCGTCAGCACTGTTGCCAGGACACCGTAGGTCACGATATCTGCTGGTCCAACG
>DATDFT010000152.1:0-10233 GCA_036522475.1 Pyrinomonadaceae bacterium
CGGCACTCCGTGGCCGCCCCAATCGCGCGAATCAGGCGTGAGGCGAACAATTGGGGCGGCCACGGAGGGCCGCCCCTACAGTTGCTCTGCGACGACCATTGAAGAAGGGGAGCACTATGCGTTGGAAATCACGTGCAACCGCATTCACAATTTGCTTCGCGATCGGACTGGCGGCGGCATTCATTATCGCGAGTATCCTTCGGCAAAGGCATCACCGGCTGCAATCGCAACTCACGCCCTGTCACTCCGACGACTATTTCAACCGTCCGGAAGAAGTTCTGGCTGCGATCAAGAGTAACGACGTCGACGTGCGACGCGCGATGTTCAAACGCCTGCTGCTGCGCCCTGATATCGCAACCGTCTATTACGACTACGAGCGTGACCTCAATTATCCGGAGCGAACCGATCGCGCGCGGCTCCAGTACGTGCAACTCGACGACACGCCCGACGCTGAAGCGTTGCTGACTTTCGTGCGTCTCGAACATCCGGCGGCGTTGATATTCAGTAAAGAATCCTGCGGCTGGAGGCTTGTCACCGCGCTGAGCAGTTGGTTGCGCTTTGAAGATTACCCTTATGAAAACTGGCTCACTCTTCCCACCACTCTCAAGCCCGGAATTCACGAGTTGCTGGTTCGTGACAGCAATGGGGACGCTACGTCGTACGTTCGCAAAGCACGTTTGCTGCGCTTGGATAACGGTCGCCTCGCGCAGCTTGCCGAGTTCAACGAAGAGACTCTCGACCCCGTTGGAGATTACGGAGGTCATGATTGGAATGACGTCAAACTGAAGCAATCGAGTGAGATCACTTTCAAACATGATCTGGCAGGTGCGACCACTGCAATCGAGATCGAAACTACTAAATCATTGATCAAGCTGCACGGCCCGATACCGTCTTACAGCTACTGGCTGGAAACCGACGGTACGTGGCACGCAGGCAAGAGAAATTGGAGCGCCAGATCCTCGCAGCAACTCAAAGCGTTGGGTGTTACGAGCGAAATCCTGATTTGGATCGCGAGTGAAGGAAGGTTTGTGAGCAAGTGAACATGATTACAAACAGACACAGGCTTCGATGGATCACCGCCGTCGTGGTTCTCATCAGCGTAGCGCTAATCGTCTACACACGCTCTCGTTCCAGCAAGAACGCCTACAGTCTCGCCGGAGACTTGCCGCGCGGCGCGTTGGTGTATGCTCAATTCCAAAATCTTCCCGAGCTGATAAGCTCATGGGAGCAGTCGCAACTCAAGGAGCGGTATCTCAACAGCACGAACTATCATCAACTACAACACCGCCACCTGGCGCTAAAATTGATCTCGCGCTGGGAAGAGTTCAATGCCGCTGCGGGGTTTCCGCTTGATCTCAATGCCATCGGTTCTTCAACTGACGGCGCTGCGGCGGTTGCAGTCTATGACATCGGACAACTCGATCTGCTCTTCGTCGCGCCGATTAGCGACGAGAAAGTCGCCCTCGCGCAGTTCTTCAAGAGCAAAGATCACTTTGAAGAGGTAGAGACGCCGGATGGAATTTCTTATTACAGCCAGACAGTCGAAGCCGATCGCGGGCGGCAAAAGCAGGTGCTCGCCTTCGCTACTCTGAACGGGCGTTTCGTTCTCGGAACGAACGAGAAGTTGTTCCTCCGCGCGCTCGCCAACATCAAGAGCCGCGCAACGAAAGACAGTATTGCCGATGATCCGGCGTTCAAGAGTTTGAGTCAAAAGGTGACTCCTCACTTTGCAACTGTCTGGGTGGACCAGTCACGTCTCAACAGGGATTACTACTTCAAGCATTACTGGCTGATGCAAAACGTCGACGAGCTGAAAAATATTCGGGCAGGCATTTTCGATCTCGAAAAACAGGAGTCGAAATGGATCGAAAGGCGCGAGTTTTTGACTGCTGGTCCATCTGAACGGCGAAATTCCGTCATGAGCGCTGCGGACTTGCGGCAGTTGTACTCGCGCATGCCCGACGATGCTCCTTTCGTCAAATTACAGTCGCTCGCGAATAACACCGCACTATCCGGCAAGGTCATACGAGACACGCTGTTCGATAGTCCTGTTAAGCAGGATAGCAACTCGAGGTCGTGGTCGTGGGATTCGTATAGTTCCGATGATTTCTATCCAATCAGCGATGACGACTTCGATTCTTACGACCGTTACGCGTACCTGAACAGCACTTACGACACGGCGATTAACGATCCGTACGACGCTCGCATCACTGATCGTGCCGAACCGGGTGTAAACCCGATGGCAACGGATCTGGAAGATCAGTTCCTGGCCGGACTGCAAAACATCCTGAGCCCGGCGCGTCCTTCAGCCGTTGCAATCGCAACCACGCCACATGTTACGCAGGGGCCGCTGTTTACGGAGTTTCGGCGAGTCGCGATTTTCAATTTGCAGTCGCCCGGAAATTTGCGACGCGAGTTGTTGGAACAAACTGTTGCACGGGGGGCGCAGAGCCGTTTGACAGTCGTCAATTCCGGATCGCAACTCAATTGGGAAAGCCGCAGTAACGCAGGTGTAAACTGGCGCTCGCTGGATCTTCCGATGCTGGGGTGGGAGATCTGTTACGCGGTCAAAGACAACATGCTGATTGTTTCGAACAGCAATGAAATGATAAAAGATGTGCTGCAATCTCATGAAAAAAATCAGCTCTCTGCAACCGCTGAGATCGACGAGCTCACTATCATTCGCCTGGATCGACGCAAGGAATCGCTCGATGACATCGTCAATGTGTTGGACGCTGATGCGATCAAGCATCAACAGAACGGAGGCAACGCGGATGACTCCATCAAGGGCTCACAGGAGTTCTTTTCCGGCAACATCAGCAGCCTGCTTGATGTTGCTTCACAGGTAAGCCACATTGAAATAAAGCGAAGGTCAGTGGGCAATAATCTGCATGAGGAGATTGAGTTGGTGCTGAAGTAGAGGGCTGTCAGCGCCAAGGCGCGATCTACAAACGAGTGAAAGCGCCAAAACGAATGAGAGCGCCAAAGGCGCGATCTACAAAACGAGTGAAAGCGCGAAGGCGCCATCTACAACCGAGTGAGAGCGCGAAGGCGCGATCTACAAACGAGTGAGAGGCGCCAAGGCGCGATCTACAAAACGAATCAGAGCGCCAAAGGCGCGGAATATGAAAGCCAGGGGCAAGCGCGAAGCGCGTCGCCCCTGGTTAGAGTCCCCAAAACATGATTGAGGCCTGAAGGGCCGAAATAGACGAGATCGTATTACGCCCTTTTCAGAGCTGATATCGATCTTCATTGCATTGTTCCAGGGGCAACGCGCTTCCGCTTGCTCCTGGCTTTTATATTTCGCGCCTTTGGCGCTCAGGCTCTCACACTTGATAAGGAAGTTAAAATGGAACACGTTAATCAACAAAGACTTCGCACCAGTGGCCGTCAAATTCTTCTGACGCTGGCGGCGGTGTGCGTTCTTTCAGCTCCGGTCTTAGCACATCCCGGCGCGGGGATCGGCGTGGACCGGTTGGGCCAAGTCTACTTCCTCGATACAGGCTCAGGCCTTTGGAGAATCGACACTAAAGGTAATCTTACTCAGCTTTCGACAACTCTCTTCCACTGGCTCGCAATCGACGCGAATAATCGGTTCGCAAGTTCGCCTCTGCCGACAGGCGCGAATGGAGAGATAAAGACGGTAGGCAGTAATCCCGCGGTGCTGATCGCGAGTGACTGGCCCATCGCGATAGGTCAGGATGGGAATCTGTATTACCAGTCTGGTCCGCAAGGTAGTTTAAAGATTGTGCGGATGGTCCCATCCGGACGTACATCAGTCGTGGCCACCTTGCCTGCGACCGTAACGGGGAAGCCGCTCCCATACGTGAGTGGTATCACTGCTGGTCCCGGTGGTTCGCTGTATTACACCGAAGACACTGCAATCCGGCGAATCAGCGCGGGCGGTCGGATATCGACTGTTGCGAGGGTTCGCGCACCCGCAAACCCGCCCTCCATTCCGGCTACAGATTCACACCCCTACCTGCGTGGGCTGGCGGTGGATGCGAGTGGTGTGATGTACGTAGCTGATACTGGTGACGCGCGCGTACTGAAGATCACACCGAACGGAAGGGTCACCACTCTGCTCCAAACCGAGAGTCCCTGGGCGCCTACCGCGGTCGCTCTCTTCGGCAGCGACGTGTATGTGCTCGAGTTTCTGCATACCGTTGAAGACGTTCGGAAGCAGTGGTTGCCTCGTGTGAGGAAGTTAGCCGCGGACGGGACTGACACTATCATCGCGACAATTGATAAGATGCCGGGCGCTCGTTGATTCTTCGATCAGGGGACTTTCGGAGTGTTCCTTTCGCGAAAGAAATTGACATGGGCCGCCGTGATCGTTGTCTTGATTTTTATTGGCCTGCAGTTCACAAATCCAAAACACATTGATCCACCTGTCGATGAGACGAAGAGCTTGCAGGCAACAACCACCGTCCCTACCGATGTCTCCGCCGTTTTCGAGCGATCCTGCAACGATTGCCACAGCAGCAAAACGAACTGGCGCTGGTACACGTACGTCGCTCCCGTGTCGTGGTTCACTGTCGGTCACGTGAATGAGGGACGCCGGGAATTGAACTTCTCGGAGTGGGGAACCTACAGCGAGCGAAAGAAGGGAACGCGGTTAAGAGCGATCTGCCAGCAGGTCGAAAAAGGAGACATGCCCCTCGCTTCATACGCGCTCGTACATCGAGAGGTAAAGCTCACGCCGGACCAAGTCAAAGCCATCTGCGACTGGACCAAACAGGAAGGTGAACGTCTGACACCGCACTGATGGTCTAACCTGTAAGAAGTTTCACGCAAAAGGCGCAAAGCCGCAAAGAAAATCCTTAGCGATCTTCTTTGCGGCTTTGCGCCTTTGCGTGAAAACCCTGCTATTTGCTCCGTAAAAACGGCTAGTTGGCGTTTATAAATAACTAGCAAGCAATTAGCAAAAGGCTAAAGACCTTACTTCACGTCGACTCCTATATTCCCACCCGCATTAAGCAGTTTCCCACTCTGAACGAAACGGATTGCACGTGATGATTTCAACAAAAACACAAATCAAATCTCGAGTTCAGACCTACCTGAGTTTTCCAGCCTTCGGGGGAGCCTCTTCTCACGCGCTGAGGCCCACCTTCTTTCTGTCAAGGAGCACCGACATGCTTAACAGATCCAGAAAAGCGACGCGTCTTATTTCTCTAGCAATCATCGCGATACTGCTCACCAGTCCTACCTGGCTTAATTTTATTCAGACTGTAGAAGCCGGGAGTGCGAATCCTGAGTCGCGAAACGTCAAAGTATCGCCGCTCGTGAACAGCAGCAATCATAGCGGGGACGAAACAGTCACCGTCATTCTTACGCTCAATGGATCTCCAAGCGGTCGACTTACTGCTCTGCTCGCGCAAAACGGTGTTCATCAGCGCAGAGAGATGAAAGAGCTCGGCGTCCTTTCAGTCACTGTTCCCTACGGAATGGTTGACGAGCTGGCATCCTTGCCGGAAGTCGCGCACATTTCCACGAATGAAGTTGTGCGGACCATGGGCCATGTCACAGCCACGACCGGTGCTGAAGCCGGCCAGGCCGCCGCATCCGCCGCGGGTCGCGGCACGATTGACGGCGCCGGTGTCGCAGTTGCCATTTTGGATTCGGGAATCGATGTCAACCACGCGCAGTTCTCGGCGTCAGGCGGTGGCTCTCGTGTCATCACAAGCGTTGATTTTACCGGCGAGAATCGCACCGACGATCCGTACGGACACGGCACATTTGTAGCGGCGGCGGCAGCGGGCGGTTCGGGCGCCGGGGCTGACCATAAAGGCATAGCCTCCGGGGTTTCACTGGTGAATGTTCGTGTCCTTGACAGTGACGGTCAGGGCACAGTCGAAACCGTCCTGGCCGGCCTGGACTGGGTGGCCACTCATGCTCGCCAGTACAACATCCGGGTTGTCAACCTGAGTCTCGGCGCGCTCGCAGTCGAGTCATACAAGTTTGATCCACTTTGCCGGGCGGTTCGCGGTTTGGTTAATTCGGGTGTGGTGGTGTTTGCGGCGGCCGGCAATGACGGAAAAGATTCCAGCGGTAACAAGGTGTATGGCGCCATACACTCACCGGGTAATGAACCATCCGCTTTTACGATTGGCGCTTCCAACACTTTCCAGACCGACGCGCGATCCGATGACGGCGTCACGACCTACAGCTCACGCGGTCCGACGCGCAGTTACTGGACGGACGCGAATAATGTTATACATCATGACAACTTGTTGAAACCCGATTTAGTGGCTCCCGGAAACAAGCTGGTATTCGCGCAGGCTCACGATAACAACCTTATATCTGCAAATCCCACATTGAACGCATCGCCCAGCGGTACCGACCCAACATTGAAAATGATGGAGATGAGTGGAACTTCCGTGTCGACGCCGATAGCTGCGGGCGCGGCCGCCCTGATGCTTCAGGTCAATCCGAAACTGACGCCCAACATGGTCAAGGCTTTTATGGAATACAGCGCTCAGAAACTCGATGGTTTCGGGACCGTGGAGCAGGGTGCGGGCGAACTGAATATCGAAGGTGCCATGAAGCTGGCGCTGCTCGCTCGACAGGATCTCACCTCGCCGGTGCAAGTGGGTACGTCGCTTTTAACCGGTTCAGTTACCCAGTCTTCGTCCTTTGCCAGCAGCAGTTTTTCCTGGAGCGCGACCATCATCCGTAAATTCAACACCATGTCCGGAAGCAGCCTGATCACGCGGTTCCAGGGACCGTATGCCACGGGCGAACTGCTCGGCGATGGTCTCCTGATTTCCGATGGGTTGATCGTGTGCAAAGGCGATCTCTACAACGGATCACACAAGCTCGTTAACGGAGACGCTCTTTGGACCAATAACAACGGTTTTGTTGTCAATAAGCTGGTCATTTCCGATAGCACCCTCATCACCGATGCGATTGATATCTCAACCGACTCAGTAGTTGTTGATGGTGCGATTCTGTCGGATTCGCTGATGAACGGCGGCCGCACCATTACTTCACCCACGTCCTACGATGGAATCCTGTACTCGGGAGGCGTTCTGCTTTCGACGGGTGGGTCGCTCACGACCGGCTCCGTTGTCAACGGTGCTGCCCTGAAGGGCGACGGTCTTCTTGTTGGCAGCGGCGGAGATCTCACCGCAACGGACCTGACGATCGCCGACGGGATCATCTTTGGCGACGGGATCATCTTCGGCGACGGAATCATCTTCGGCGATGGGATCATCTTCGGTGACGGGATCATCTTCGGCGACGGAATCATCTTCGGCGACGGAATCATCTTCGGTGACGGAATCATCTTCGGTGACGGGATTATCTTCGGTGATTGATAATCAAGTCCAAATACCCCTGAATCACCAGATAAAGAAGGAGAGCTATGCCGACCCTTGGAAAGTATTCCAAAACTTACCCACTACATCTGCTTCGCCAGTTCCCAGGCTGGAGTGAGAAAGCTGAGAATGCCAGGAAGGTTCGAAAAGAACTCAATGGCGAGATCGTTGAAGAGCCCAGAGAGTTGACCGACTCCACTTACGTTTATGTGCAGGGCGATTACACAGTCACCGATGGTATCTTCATCGACGAGAATGTTATTTTCAACGACGTGACACCCGAGTGGATCAAGTTCTGCGAGAAGATTCTTCGAAACCATCCTCCGGTATCAGAGCGAAGGAAGTTTGAGGAAACCGCCGAGTAGAGCGATTAGATCGAAAGATCCGCCAGGTTGTACTAAACCGGATTTGTCACTCCCACAAACGTTATTTTAATCTTGTCGCCGCCTGGGGGAGGGTCTAATCGACCGCGATCTAAATCGACTTCGGATCAAATCTTGTTGCCTTCCGCGAAACCTTACACGTATTATCAACATCGAAGAGGCAAACCCAATCGTTATAATCCATTTCATTCAATCTTTTTAGTGATTGTACGATTTGGCTTACCCAGCACTGATCTTCATTGACAGTTACCCCCCGGCTGTAGTGAAGGTTTTAGTAAGGTCTCGATCCTCTACCATACGGCTCGAAGTTTGAGGATCAGCATCTCCCACGGGCGTACCAAAAGATCGAGCAGGGTGCTCGATCATCAAGAAAAAGTCCTTTAATCAACGACTGGCAAGCAGGCACAGGTCTTTTATGCAAAAAGACACTGACTTAAAGGTCTACGAGTTTAACGGGTTCCGTCTTGAGGGATCTCAGCGACGTCTGCTCTATAACGGCCAGCCCGTGGCGCTCAAACCCAAGATCCTGGACCTGTTGATCTATCTCGTGGAGATGCGCGGTCAACTGGTCGTGAAAGACGACTTGATGCGGGAGATCTGGCCGGACGCGATTGTTGAAGAAAACAATATCACCGTTAGCATGTCCATACTGCGCAAGACCCTCGGTGATCGAATTGATCAACAGTTTATTGAAACCGTACCGCGCCGAGGATATCGCTTTGTTGCAGACGTCACTGAGGTGCCCCTGGATCTGACCGCAGTCAGGGGAAGCGGCCCACTGACGTTGTCGACAGCAGTAGTTCAAGAGGAGCTGATCGATTCGCTTGCGGTCATCCCGATGGAGAGCCCGGGCGACGATCCGAACGTTGAATATCTCTCAGACGGCATTACTGAAAGCATCATCAACATGCTGTCGCGAATTCCCAAGCTTCGCGTTCTGGCATGTAGCACGGTTTTTCGTTTCAAACGGAAAAATGTCGACCCTCAAGAAGTTGGAGTTCAGCTCAATGTTCGAGCCGTGATGATGATTCGCGTTTTACGACTCGGCGAAAAACTAATCATTAGAAGTGAACTGGTTAAGGTCTCCGATGGCTCGCAGCTTTGGGGCGAGCAATACAATCGCACTCCGTCAGACATTCTTGCGATTCAGGACGAGATTGCGAAAGCGATTACCGAAAATCTCAAGTTCACCTTGAGCAGTCACGACCAGGTGCGCCTCACTGAAAAAGCGACGGCCAACATTGAAGCCTACAATCTCTATTTGAGAGGCCGCTACTTCTGGAACAAATACAGTAAAGAGTGGGTGATGAAAGCGATCGACGCATTCAAAGAGGCGATCTTGATCGACTCTCACTACGCCCTCGCTTACTGCGGAATGGCGGACGCTTATTTCCGGTTGTCAAACGTTTACTTTCCGCCGGCTGAAGTTCTTCCGAAAGCGAAGGACGCGGCTCTCAAAGCTGTTGAAATTGACGAAAATCTCGCGGAGGCTCATTCGTCGTTAGGCCTGGTCAAGGTCTACTACGATCACGATTGGGTCGGCGCTGAAATCGAGTTGAGAAAAGCGCTCAAGTTGAATCCGCAGCTACTCTCGGCTCATCAGCGGTTAGGGTCGTATTTGACGTTCATGGGTCGCTATGAAGAGTCGATACGTTACTACGAGAGTGCTCTCCAGTTTGACCCGTTCTCGCTTCAGGTAAACATGAATCTCGCTACCACCTATTTCCTGAGAGGTGAGTACGAGAGGTCGCTCAGGCATTCGGCAAAGACGATCGAGCTTGAACCGAATTACATGCCGATCCATTTCCTGATGGGTTGTAACTATATCGAGCTGAACCGGTTGTCAGAGGCGATTGAGGAGTTTCAGGTTATTTACAAGCTGGATGAAGAGGCGTATCTGGCGCTGGGTTTCATGGGTTACGCGCACGCGCTCGCAGGGCAGCGCGCCGAGGCTGAGACGCTCCTCAACATTCTCGAGGAGATTTCACAGAGAAAATATGTCTCGCCGTACAGCATGCTTGTAATCCACCTCGCACTCGGACCGCGCGATCGGGTGTTTGAAATCCTCGAGCAGCTCTACGAGGAGCGCAATGACTGGCTGGTTTGGCTCAAAGTCAGCCCCGAACTCAAAGGCCTCCGCGACGACCACCGATTCAAGAACCTACTGCGCCGCATCGGCTTCCCCGAATAAACTCCCCACACCAAACAGCACCAAATTTGATTGTTTAAGGCAGCCAAATAGCGCCAAAGGCGCGCACATATGATACCCAGGGCAAGCGTGAAGCGCGTCGCCCCTGGTTAAGTACCAAACGCGTGGTTGAGGCCTGAAGGGCCGAAATAACTCCACAATATTACAGCCTTTGAAAGGCGTAATTCCGCGGCATCTATTTCGGCCCTTCAGGCCTCAACGCGCTTTGAGGGTACTTGACCCAGGGGCGACGCGCTCGCTTCGCTCGCGCTTGCCCCTGGCTATCATATGTCGCGCCTTCGGCGCTGGGCGTTTGCCCTGGCTTTCATATTTCGCGCCTTCG
>DATDFT010000153.1:0-18943 GCA_036522475.1 Pyrinomonadaceae bacterium
CTGATCACGCCGAACGTTTTTCTGACGGCGAGTCACTGCACGGTTTTTTACACGCAGGAATTGGCGCCGGAAGGTTATGTCGCTTACGTCAGTCTTGATCCGTCCATTCCTTTTGGCGACCTCACGAGCAACAAGACCCAGCTATTGTCCGTGGCCCATGTGGTGAGCAACCCCAATTACAACCAGAGCCAAAGCGATTCCGGGGACATCGCGGTGCTGATTCTGGATCGAAACGTCCGGGGTGTTACACCGGCAACACTGCCGGCGTGTGGTTTGTTGGACCAGCTCGTGGCGCAGAACGGATTGAAAACGGCGGTTTTCACCAATGTCGGCTACGGAGTGCAGAATCGGGTGGTGAGCGGCGGGGTCCCATTCTTTCAGGATCTCAATCCCGTTCCACGAATGTTTTCTTTCTCGAGCTTTAACTCACTTAACGGAGGCTATCTGCGTCTATCCCAAAATCCTTCAACCGGAAATGGTGGAACGTGTTTTGGAGATTCGGGTGGCCCAAATTTTCTCACGGTGAACGGGCAGCAGCTGATCGTTTCGATTACCATTACCGGCGACTCGGTCTGCCGTTCAACGAACGTTGTCTATCGTCTCGATACGATTTCGGCGCAGGGATTTCTTGCTTACGTCAATGCAGCATTTGGCACGTCAATCCCGATTTCCTGCTGAGGATCAACTTTGAAACTATACAAACTGCTCGCCCCCGCACTATTTCTCTGTCATTTATTCGCCACTTTAGCGTTGTCGCAATTTCCGCGTATCACTCCTGAAGCTCCAGTAGGGAAGGGCGTCGTTGTAATCAAGGCTGCGCGCCTGATTGACGGAACCGGCGCCGCACCGATCAACAACGCAGTCGTCGTAGTCACTGACAACACGATCACGGCTGTCGGCACAGCAGATTCGGTGCGCGTCCCGGCGGATGCGGAGCTGATCAACCTCGGCGACGTCACTCTTCTGCCTGGATTCATCGACGCGCACACGCATTTGATCGGGCGCGTGCTTGGTGATCCGGCCGGCGATTATGCCGGAGTGAAAGACTTCGAGGGGTTTGCGGCGATCATAAGCGTCGAGCATGCACGCGCCACTTTAATGGCGGGTTTCACGACCGTGCGAAATGTCGGTGCATCGGGAAAGTTTGATGACATGGCGTTACGCCAGGCGATCAACGAAGGCTGGACACCTGGTCCACGAATGATGAGCGCAGGTCACGCGATCGGCATGCGTGGCGGACATTGTGATGAGAACGGTTTTCGACCAGGACTCTTCGATCCGGGAATCGAGGAAGGTGTCGCGGATGGACCAGAACAGATTCGCGCGGCTGTCCGTTATCAGATCAAGTACGGCGCAGACGTGATCAAAACCTGTGCGACCGGCGGCGTGTTGTCCGAGGGCGATGCTGTCGGCGCGACTCAGTACACCTACGAAGAACTGAAGGCTTTAGTCGATGAGGCAAACAAGTTGGAACGGAAAGTGGCCGCACACGCGCACGGCACTGAAGGGATAAAGCTAGCCGTACGCGCAGGTGTGTCTTCGATCGAGCATGGTTCGTTTCTCGACGAAGAAGGCGCGCGCATGATGAAGGAACGCGGAACGTTTCTGGTGCCGACGTTGTCTGCGGCTGAGGCAGTTGAAAAGGCGGCGAAGACGGGTGTGTTGAAAGGATTGCGTGCCGAGAAGGCGTTGGCCGCGGCCGCCGCTGCTCGTCACGCGATCAAACTGGCGGTCGCAAATAAGATTCCGATCGCGTTAGGAACCGACGCGGGGGTTGTCCCTCATGGCTCAAACGCGCACGAGTTTGTATTGATGGTCCAATGGGGTGGCATGAGCAACATGGATTCGATCGTGGCCGGCACGCTCAACGCCGCGAAACTCCTGGGCTGGGACAAACACATCGGCTCATTATCCACGGGCAAGTGGGCCGACATCGTCGCCGTCATCGGCAATCCGCTCACGGACATCGAGAATATGCAGAAGGTCGTATTCGTGATGAAGAACGGCGTTGTATATAGCAAATAAATCTGCGTTATCCGCGGTTAACTTCATCGACGCTGCGATTACTTGCCAGATGCGATATTGGGCCAAGTTTGATCAGTCTCGATTTGACGAGCCGGTCATATTTCGCATCGGCATCTGAAGTCTGCCATCGGCGCCGCTGGTGAGTGCCAGAAACTCTGAGTCCTGGCGCAGTGAATCAAACACTGCATCGACGCGCGCTTCCATCATCTCCTTCGCGCGCACTGCCTGGTAACGTTCGTAACGGAAGAAGTGACGTCGAAGCAGTGCGAGCGCTTCGCGGCGGTGACCACTCTGAGCGTAGATCGCGGCAAGGTTGTACGATGCGGGTAAGAGACTGCGATTGGCCTGTGCGATCTTCAAAGCCTCATCGCCATGTCCGGTCGCAGCCATGAACACTGCGGCGAACACGAGGTTGTAAGGATCTTTCGGATCGAGTGCGAGCGCCTTCAGAGTGTAAGCGTTGCCCTGAACCAGGTCGCCTTCGGAATTCCAGTAGACGGCTAGATTGCGATACGCGAGGGCGAGCGGAAACTCTGCGACTGACTGCTCCATCAGCGACAGTCCTTTCTTAAACTCGCCCTCATGAATCGTCATCTTGCCGAGTCCGTGCAACGCGACTGCGCGCGCAACCGCATCAGCGGGCATGTTAAGAATCGTATTAAACGTCTTACGGGCCTTGTCCCACTGGCCGGTGTGATGTCGATAAACTTCGCCGAGGTAACGCAGCGGCGTTGGATCGGCGGGATCCATCTGGTGCGCTCGCTGGTAAAGACGCTCAGCAGCAACGTAGTTTTCGGCGATCTCCGCACGCAGGCCCTGACGCATGACGGCTTCAACCTTCGCGCCCTGCACGCGATCAAAAATGGGCGAGTCGGGAATACTGCCGACTTCTTCAACGCCGAGTTTCTTCAACTCTTTCGCAGCGTCTTTCGCTTTCTTCGGAAACAGGCATTTTTCGTCGGCGACAGGTTTCAGCAACGCGATGGCGCCCGGGTTGTCGCCGGCTTTCGCTTTCTCTTTGGCCTCTTTCAACTGCGTGTCGAGCGTCGTCTCACGCTGTTTCATCTCGGAGTCAACGAGTTTCTCAACCTGCTCGACTTTGAGTTTGCCGGCAGTGTTCTCGACTTTATTGATCGGAGACCCGTTGGCATTTGCCAGCACGGCAACCGGCACGGTTGAATCACCGATGATCGGATGCAACTCAGGCGTCTTCGCATCAGCGACAGTCATCGCAACGCACTGGCTCGAGTAGAGCGTGAGAATGCGTGACGCACGGAGGCTTGATTTCTTGAGCTCATTGTCGCTCGCGGGGAACCAGTACAATACGAGTCCCTTGTTTGGAGCGGTTCGTTGTTCCCAGATCTTCCACGGCACCATGTAGACAGCAGGCGCTGGTCCTTCGCTTCTGCCGCCGCCACCGCCTACACCACCCGTTCCTCCGCCTCCGCCACCACCGCAGGTGGCCCATACCGGCGACAAGGAAAACAGGACGATTAACAGGGTGGCAAGAGCGCGTGAAAGTTGGGACTTCATATGCAGTATACCTTTCGTTAGTTTCGGGCCAAGGTGAGTAGGGGAGTTTATAGCACAGTTGGATGCTGATTGTTTATGCCGCGTTCCTGTGAATGTTGGAGATGATTGTAGGGGCGCCCTCTGTGGCCGCCCTTGTGTTCGTCACTCCGCCCGTTTGAAGTGTGAGTTGTAATGTCGTATTTTACACAACTATTACTCGTTCGAATTACATTCGAGTCTAACATCATTTACACAGCACCCGAGAAGTTTGCGAAGAAGTGCGCCCAAGTCTGGGAGGATGACGCAATGAGAGTCTTATTAGTTAATCCGGAGTTTGAGGAAACGTATTGGAGTTTTCGTTACGCGCTGCCGTTCGAAGGCAAGCGCAGTGTTTTTCCTCCCCTCAGTCTTTTGACTGTCTCGAGTCTGTTACCGCGCAACTGCGAACGGCGCCTTGTTGACTTAAATATCGAGCGACTCAAGGAATCGCAGATCGAGTGGGCCGACATGGTTTTCATCACCGGCATGTTGGCTCAGAAGCAATCACTTCATGAAGTCGTCCAGCGTTGCAAGCGACTAGGTAAGGTGATCGTACTCGGTGGACCATACGTCACGAGCACGATCGAAGAGCTCCCCGACGCGGATCACATCTTCCAGGGCGAGGCGGAAACGACTCTGCCGCAATTCTTCGCCGACCTCGAACGCGGCGAAGCCAAACGCACTTACAAAGCTGCTGAGCGCCCGGCGTTAGCGTTGACGCCGGTGCCAGACTTCGGTCTCGCGAATCTCAAGAAGTACAGTTGCATGTCGTTGCAGTATTCGCGCGGCTGTCCTTTCTCGTGCGAGTTTTGCGACATTATCGAGATCTACGGACGCGTGCCGCGCACCAAGAGTAATCAACAGATAATCGCTGAGTTCGAGGCGTTGAAAGAATTGGGCTGGCGCGGACCGCTCTTCATCGTTGACGACAACTTCATCGGCAACAAGAAGAACGTGCGACTGCTTCTTCCCGAAGTGATCGAATGGCAAAAGAAAAACGGATACCCGTTTTCGTTACTGACTGAAGCGAGCGTGAATCTCGCAGACGACGATGATTTGCTTACCGCGATGAAAGACGGCGGTTTTCGTCGTGTCTTTCTCGGCATCGAAACACCGGTTGAAGCGAGTCTCAAAGAAGCACAGAAGTCCCAGAACCGCGGTAACCTGCTCGACTCGGTGCGGAAGATTCAGAATCACGGCATGGAAGTGATGGCGGGTTTCATCGTCGGCTTCGACAACGATCCCGACGACATCTTCGAACGTCAGATCGAATTTATTCGCGAGAGCGCGATTCCGATGGCGATGGTGGGAATGCTGAACGCATTACCCGACACGCAACTCTGGAAGCGTCTCGAAAGAGAAGGACGGCTGCTCGGCGCAGACGCCACCGGCAACAACACGATCGCTACCGTAAACTTCATTCCTAAGATGGACGTCGAGACGTTGGTCACAGGCTATCAACGAATCATGCGCACCATCTACAAGCCGAGCGAATACTATCGCCGCGCGCTCGAATCGTTGCAGCGCGTGCCGCAGGATTTTCCTGAAGCGCACCAGTATCACGGCTTGAAAGCGGTGAAAGCGTTTCTGCGCGTCGCGTTCAAGTTAGGCGTGCTCGACGCTGAGCGGCGCGAGTTCTGGCGGTTCTTCATTCAGGCTGCGCGCACACATCACGATCGCATGGTGGAGTTGCTGCGACACGCGGCGATGGCCTACCATTTCCGCAAGTTAAACGAGTCGTACGGCGATACGTGAGCTCTCCCAACCATTCCGCCTTTGCTGCTTTACGTCACCACGACTTTCGGCTTCTTTGGCTCGGCCTGATTGTGTCAGTCACCGGATCGCAGATGCAGTTCGTTGCGATCAACTGGCACGTGTACAAACTCACGAAATCGGCATTTGCGCTCGGTCTTGTCGGCCTCTTCCGCGCCGTGCCAATCATCCTTTCTTCACTTCCCGGCGGCGTTCTGGCGGACGCGTTCAATAGGAAACGGTTAATGCTGCTGACGCAAACGGTGATGATCGTGAGTGCAGCGTTGTTGACCGCCGGCACGCTCGCGGGCATGACGAGTGTTTGGCCCATCTACATACTGAGCGGAATCGCGTCAGCGGCGTCAGCGTTCGAGGTTCCGGCACGACAAGCAATATTGCCAACGCTCGTTCCACCCGAAGATTTTCCGAACGCAGTCAGTTTGGGAATCATTGTCTTCAACGTTGCCACGATCGCCGGGCCCGCCATCGCCGGGTTCGTGCTTGCGGAAAGCGGACCCGCGATCATCTACGGTGTCAATGCGCTCTCGTTTCTCGCAGTGATCGCCGCGTTGATTGCTATGCGCAGCAGCGGCACACCGGATCTACAGACTGAACGCAAGGATGCATTGAGCTTCGCGGCACTTAAGGAGGGTCTCAAGTTTGTCTGGCGCACTCCGATCATCGTGCAGACGATGACGCTCGACTTTGCCGCGACGTTCTTTGCTTCAGCGACGTTGCTGTTGCCGATCTTCGCACAGGAACGATTGCACGTCGGCGCTCGAGGTTACGGCTTTCTCGCTGCGGCGCCTGCGGTCGGATCGGTATTGACTGCTTTGGTAATGGCGCGTCTGGGAACTTTTCAGAGGCAGGGACGGTTGGTAGTTTACTCAGTCGCGGTTTTTGGAGTCGCGACCGCGGCTTTTGGAGTTTCTACGGTTTACTGGTTTTCGCTGTTGATGCTTGCAGTCACAGGAGCATCAGACACGGTCAGCACGGTGTTGCGCCAAACGATTCGACAGCTCGTTACGCCGAATTATTTGCGCGGGCGCATGACGTCAATCAACATGATGTTCTTCATGGGTGGTCCACAGCTCGGTGAGTTGGAGGCAGGACTGGTGGCCGCGGTCGTCGGTGCACCGTGGTCCGTCGTGATCGGCGGCGCCGGCTCACTTATCTCCGCGGCCGTTGCGGCGGTGAGGTCGAAGAGCCTGATGGAATTCGAGATCGAGTGAACACAGATGGACGCGGATTGACTCCGCGCCCATCACATCTGACTATCTACGATAGAACGCTGATCTGATTGTCCACGTCCTTCACGCCCTTAACCTGCTTCACCATCCGTTCAATCCGCGTCTTCAATTCTTCGGTCTTCACGGTTCCGATGAGCATCACTTTGCCGTTGAGCACTGAAGCCGTGATACCGAGAGTTGAGATTTCCGGATCGTCCGCGAGCTTCTTATCGACTGCCGCCTGAATCGTCGAATCGATGTTGGTCGTGTCAGCGGGAGCTGTTGTCGTCCCACCCGCCGGTGGAGTCACGATTATCGGTGCCGGCTGTGTGGTTGCGGGCGCCGGTTGTTGAATGATCACCGGAGGCTGTTGTGCTGGTTGCTGCACGACAGTTGTCGCAGGTTGCTGCTGTGCGGCCAGATTGGCGTTGTCTGTTGTTGACGGCTGGCTGCTCAGCCAAAATAAGACCAGCATCGTTATCAAAGCGATAGCTACCACAACAAGTACGCCGACCATTCCCGCTGAAATGCCACTGTTGTCCGGCGTTCGCACCGATTGTGAATGCACGACCTCACGTCTTTCGCCTGGTGTTTCCACTACTACTCGGCTTCTCTTAGCTTGTTCTTCATCGTATGCCATCACATAGCCTCCATTATTCAAACAGTTGTCGAGATACTGAATTCATTACTGACCTTGTGTTGACCTCACATTGGCAAACAGCATTCCTCACGCAGTCGAAGGCGGTAGAAGCGGCGGAAACGCGAGAAACAGAAGAATTAATTTAGTGCAGCACTCGACCCGGCAATTTTCGGTCGTTTTAATATCGTACGGTTCGTAAGTCAGTGGTGGACGCTTTGTGCTTTGTGGTTTGGACTTGGTACTTTGTCTTCATGACAACCGCCATCGTTCATCATCCTATCTTTCGCGAACACGACACCGGTCCGGGTCATCCCGAAAATCCTTCGCGCTACACGGTTGTAATGGACGCGTTGCGCGGCGACGCGGAGCTTTGGCCCAGGCTCCGTGAAGTTGAGGCGCGTGAGGCGCCGCGCGGTGATATTCAAGCGGCTCATTCGCCGCAGCTCTACAAGCACATCGAGAGAGTTGTGAGTGAAGGTTTTGGTTATCTCGATCCGGATACGGTTGTTTCGATGCGTTCACTCGACGCTGCGAAACGCGCGGCGGGCGCGGCGTGCCAGGCGATCGACTTGATCATGTCGGGCGAAGTGAAGAACGCGTTCGTGCCGGTGCGGCCGCCGGGACATCATGCGACTGAAGAGCGCGCGATGGGCTTTTGTCTGTTTAATAACGTTGCGGTTGCGGCGCGTTACGCGCAACAGAAGTACGCGGAGATCGAAAAGGTTGCGATTATCGATTGGGACGTGCATCACGGTAATGGAACGCAGGGAATCTTCTACGGCGATCCGACGGTGTTCTTCTTTTCGTCGCACCAGTATCCGTGGTATCCGGGCACGGGGTCGCGCGGCGAGAAGGGAACCGGACGTGGGTTGGGATTCACGTTGAATCTGCCGCTACGCGCCGCGACGCCGGCGGTCGAGCACAAGCGAGGGTTTGAAGCGGCGATCGAGGAGATGTCGGCGAGTTTCAATCCTGATCTGATCATTATCTCCGCGGGCTTTGATTCTCATCTCGGTGATCCGTTGGGGCAGTTGCTGTTGATGGACCATGATTTTGTTGACTTCACGAGGACCTTGAAGCAGTGGGCTGACAGCAGTTGCCAGGGCCGCATCGTTTCGTGTCTCGAAGGCGGTTACAATCTCGAAACCCTCGGCGAAACCGTCCGCGCGCACGTGAGTGAGTTGGAAAATTGAGAGTTTCACGCAAAGACGAAAGAGGACGCAAAGTCGTAAAGAAGGAGTTGAACTCTTCGCGCCTTGGCATTGCACAAAAAGTCGCTATGAAGCGCCAAAGGCGCAAAATATGAAAGCCAGGGGAAAGCGTGAAGCGCAGCGGAACGCGTCGCCCCTGGTAACAAAGAAATAATTTGAACAGAGCGCTGAAACTGCGAAATACCGACGTCAATTATTCCGCTCTTTCAGAGCTTCACGGCCATTGCGCGCGTTTACCAGGGGCGACGCGCCTCACGTTGTTCGGCGCTTGCCCCTGGCTTTTATATTCCGCGCCTTTGGCGCTTCATAGCGCGCCTTTGCGTCTTTGCGTGAAATATTCTGCTGATTTATGATCTCTTCACATGCCTGCCAAACCTGCTGTAGCAAATAATGAGCGACCTCAACGTGTCTTTCTAATCGACTCGATGTCGCACATCTTTCGCGCCTTCTTCGCGCCGATGCAGAATCGCGCCGCACCGCTTGCCACGTCGCAGGGGTTCGTAACGCAAGCCGTCTACATCTTCACCAACATGCTCCTCAAACTCTTGCGTGAAGAGCAGCCTGACTACATCGCCGCCATCTTCGAATCTCGTGAGAAGACGTTTCGGCATGAAACGTTCGCAGACTACAAAGCGAACCGTCTCGCGATGCCCGAGGACCTCTCGAAACAGATGCCATACATCTTCCGTCTCTGCGAGGTCTTGAATATTCCCGTCATCAACTATCCCGGTTACGAGGCAGACGATGTGATCGGAACACTCGCGCGCCAGGTTGCCGACATGAAGATGCAGGTTGTGATCGTTTCGAACGACAAAGATATGTGCCAGCTCGTTCGCGATCCTTATGTCGTCTGCATGCGTCAGAACTCGCAAGTCGTGAAGCGCAAAGAGCCGGTGCCGCCGATCGAGTGGTGCGATGAAGCATGGGTAGAAAACAAGTTTGGTGTAACTGCCGACAAGCTCGTCGATCTGCTCGGCCTGATGGGCGACTCGATCGACAACATCCCGGGCGCACCCGGCATCGGTTCCAAGGGCGCCATACAGATCATCCAGCAGTTCGGCTCGATCGAAGCCGCGCTTGATGGTTGGGAGTCGGTCAAACACAAGAAGTATCGCGAGTCGTTGCGTGACAACGCGGACCTGATTCGACAGTCGCGCGAGCTGGCGCGAATCCGGATCGATCTCGACATGCCCTTAAAACTCGACGAGATCAAGGCCCGTCCCCCTGATCGCGCTGCGGCTTACGAACTCTTTCACGAGCTCGAGTTCACGCTACTGATGAAGGAATATGCTGATGCGGCTGTCGTGCGTCCCGCCTCAGCGGATGTGGCGCGAAATTACAAGATCGTGCAGAAGAAGAGCGACCTCGACGACCTGGTGCGCGCGTTGTTCGACGCTGAGAGCGTCGGCGTTGCAATCGCTGATTCGACTCCTGCCGGAACAGGCGAGCAGGAATGCTTCACAGAGTTGCAGGCGACACGCGGAATCGCGTTCGCCACGAACGCAGGCGTTGCAGGCTATGTCGATCTCGAAAAGTTTTCAGGCGGAATCGATACGGCTCTCGGAACGCTTCGCGACGTGCTGTCGAATGGTTTGATTGAAAAGTCAGTTCACGATCTCAAGCGCGCTGTCGGTCTGCTGGACCGTTTCAACATCACGCTCGAGGGCGTCAAGGACGACACCTATCTCGCCGCGTACCTGCTCGATCCGGCGCGCAGTAAGTATGAGCTTCACGATCTGGCGCGCGAAGCGCTCGGAATTGAGAACCACAACGCTCCCGCAGCCAACTGGCCGGAGACGGCGTGGCAAACAGTCACCGCCGCTGACCTGACCGCGCAAACTGCGCACGTGCTGCGTACGCGTATTCTCGAGAAGAACCTCGAAGCGATCTATTCCGAAGTCGAGCTCCCTCTGGCGCCGTTGCTCTATCGCATGGAGCGCGCGGGGTTGAAAGTCGATCCGAAAGTACTCGCCGATCTCTCGAATTACATCGGCCAGGAGCTGCACAAACTGACCGTGCAGATTTATCAACTCGCGGGACGCGAGTTCAATATCGGATCTCCGAAGCAGGTCGGTGAAGTGCTCGGCGATTTGAACATCGACATCGGTCGCAAGACTTCAACTGGTCGCGTTTCGACCAGCAAGGCGGTGCTCGAAGAGTTGGCTCAACAGTTTGAACTGCCGCGGTTGATCATCGACTATCGCGAGCTGGACAAGCTGAAGAGCGTTTACACCGACGCGTTGCCGCAGCAGATCGCGACCGATGGACGTATCCACTGCCAGCTCAATCAAACCGTGGCTGCAACAGGACGCTTATCATCGAGTGATCCGAATCTTCAGAACATTCCGATTCGCAGTGAGATGGGACGTCGTATTCGCCGCGCGTTTGTCGCCGAGAAAGGTAACAAGATCATTTCGGCTGACTACTCGCAACTTGAGTTGCGATTGTTAGCCCACATCACGCAGGACCCCGTGATGCTGGAGGCGTTTCAGAAAGGCGAGGACATTCACGCACGCACGGCACGGCTCGTCTTTGGCGCGAGGACTGACGAAGAGCTCAAAGAAGCGCGACGGTTCGCTAAGATCGTAAACTTCGCGATTGCGTATGCCATCGAGCCGTGGGGTTTGTCGCAACGCGTGGGAATTTCGCGACAGGAAGCAAAGAAAGTCATCGAGGATTACTACAACACCTACAAAGGCGTGCGACGTTACATGGAAGAAGTACCGATTCGCGCGCGCGAGCATGGGTACGTGCGTTCGATCTACGGCCGCATCAGGCCGCTCGCCGGCATCAACGATCGCAACGCCAACATTCGTAAAGCGGCAGAGCGTGAAGCCATCAACATGCCGATACAGGGAACTGCGAGTGACATCGTCAAGATGGCGATGCTCAAGGTCGATGAAGAGTTCAAACGCGCGGGCTTCGAGTCGCGTTTGTTGATGCAGGTTCACGATGAGTTGCTTGTTGAAGTGCCTGAGAAGGAGGTGGCCAAGGTCATGGAGGTACTGAAGCACGAGATGGAAACCGCGGTTGAGCTCGATGTGCCTCTTGTGGCTGATGTGGGTGTGGGCGACAATTGGATGGACGCAAAGCCTTAGAGAGTCCTGATGCAATCTGACCCAAAGAAGCCCGAGGTCGTTTATCGGAGGACGCCGGATCCGTTCGCGGCGAATAGTGCATCTGAGCGCGGACCTGGATACGCGCCCGCAATTGCTCCGTTAATTGTAGGATTCCTGTTGTTGTTGGTCGTGATCCTGGTGCTGGGTTGGAAGAGCGCCAATAAGACGGACGATGTGGTTGCAAATACTCAAAGGCTCACGCTCAAGTATTCCACTGAACTGAGTAATCTGTTAGAGGCGCGCTTGCAGGCTTTTAACCTTAACAACGAGGCTCGTGTGCGCGATGCCGCGTATTCCCGACGAGAATTGTTACCACCGTATGATCTCAAAGTCTCTGCTGCGCGTGACGAACTGCGCGCCGCTCAGAAAAAGTTGACACCCATACCTAACATCGGTCCTGTCGATTGGCAGAAGTTCATAACACATCTCCAGGCGTTTATCGACGTAACGGAGGACCGGCGCGATTTCAATCTGAACGGTTTCGACCGCTACAAGCCGCTCGAAGATGACTTCAAAGTACTGATAGCTCAAGCGCAAAAGAATTACGATAAAGTCGGCGGAGAAGTCGACTTTTATCAGAAGGATGCTAACAGTTTAATTATTAAGTGGAGCATACTCGCGGTTCTTGTTGGAGCACTCGTCGCAGCCGGAACCATCTGGCAAGTGCAACGTCACTTCAGGGACATGCGACGCAGCGTTCTCGAAACGCGTCGCGAGCGCAACTTCACAACGCAGTTGCTGCAAGGCATGGTTAGCGCTGTTGCCGCGTTCGACGAAGAAGATCGAATTCGCAGCGCCAACGCCGCCTTCTTCCGGATTTTTCCGAACGCAAGCATCGGCGCGTCAGTGTTCGAAAAACTTGGCTCTGACGATGCGATGAAGATCCTTGAAGCAGTCACTTCCATTCGCGTCACCCGCGAAACCTATCACGGCCGTTCGATCGCCAGAGTCGATGACGAAGATAAAGCGTTCGACGTTTACTCATCTCCTCTCGCAATCAACGGAGACCGCGGCCAAATCGTGACGCTCGTCGATGCCACCGAAGCTGCCGAATCTGAGCGCACTCTGCGTCGCAGTGAATCGCTCGCCGCCGTCGGCCGCGCAACGACACAGGTCGCTCACGAGATTCGCAATCCGCTCGGTAGTATTCGACTTGGCGTGTCGATGCTGCGGGACAGCGTTAACGATCAGGATGCACTGAATACGATCGAGCTCGTCGAACGCGGTATCAAACATCTCAACAAACTCGTCGTTGACGTGACGCAGTTCTCGCGTCAGAAGGAACTGGAACGATCCACTGTCGATCTGCACGAGTCACTCGAGCGCAGCATTGATCTCGTCAGCGATAAGATTCTTGAAAAGAACGCCATCATCGAGAAACACTACGCGGGTGGTCCGATTGTTGGCCAATGGGATCCGTACCAGTTGCGGCAGGTGTTTGTTAACGTGATCGCGAACGCAGTTGATGCGAGCCAGGAGAATGCAGCGGTTCTGATCTCGACTGAGGTGTTAGCTCCGGAAAGTAATGGCGACGGCCAACAGCCAAAGACTTATGCGCGCATCACGATTGCCGATCACGGAAAGGGAATGGATAAGGCGACACGCGATCGCCTTTTCGAACCGTTCTTTTCGACAAAGAAACGCGGCACCGGCCTGGGCCTCGCGATCGTGAAGCAGATCGTCGAACAGCATGGCGGGCGCATCAGCGTAGCCAGCCAACCCGGCGAGGGCTCGAAGTTCAAGATCGACCTGCCTGTTTAAATCACCGCAAATTTTTGTAAAAAGAGGATTGACGGAATTCGATCCTCGCACTATTCTACGCGCCACCAAAACGGGCTGAACTCGCGCACTCGGTAACCCCCCTATCCCGTCACGTTCAGATACCTCAACCTTCAGGAGGATCTTCATGGCAGACGACAGATTAAGAATACTCGAAGAGCGACTTACGCGATTGGAAGCTGCCTTGGCGCAGCGGACTGGGACCGGCGGCGGCGGATTTACGCCACCGGGAGGAGTTATCGTTGATTCGGCGCCGTGGGCAAATCAATACCAGTATTTTCCGAGACCTTCCCCGGTAGTCGATCCCGCTGCCTGGCCACACTGGGGCGGCGCTTGGGGCGGCGGTTGGGGCCGCGGGTGGCCGCCCAGCCCCGTGGTTGATTCTGCCGCATTCCCGCATCCCGTGGTCGATCCAGCTCCCTGGCGCAGTCACATTGTCGATCCGGCGGTGTTCGCGCAATCAGCGGCGTCGCTGGGACATATCGGCAGAATTGCCGATCCGCCACCACCGGATCTGAGCCGTTTATCAGTTCAACAACTCGAAGCCACAATTCACACCATCAGCGCCGAGAGAGCACGACTCGATGCGATGGAAGAGATGGTGAAGAAACAAATAGAGACGCTAAAGAAACAACAACAACCAGGTTAGATCAGCGTTGATCTGCGTGGATCTGCGGCGAACTTTCTTTCCAACGGAGGTCAGTCGTGCGAAAACTACCATCCCTGCCGATGCAAATCCCCGTGTGTGATCCCGCCGGTCACCCACAAAAGGTCCTGCTGATCGGTTTTCAGGATCAGGACAATCTCGGACTGCGTTATCTCATGTCCACCGTGAACGCCTCAGGCCACGAGGCGACCATCATGACATATCGTTCGGATGCCGAAAAAATTCTTCAACGCATCCGCCGCGATGAACCGGACGTGGTCGGCTTCTCGCTCATTTTTCAATACATGGCTCCTGATTTCGGCCAGGTCATTGAAGCGCTGCGTGAAGCAGGTGTAACCGCGCACTTCACGATGGGTGGTCACTACGCCAGCTTTGAGCCAACCGAGATTCTCACGCGCATTCCCGGTCTCGATTCCGTCGTGCGATTCGACGGCGAGATGACGCTTCTCAAATTGCTGAACTGTCTGAGCACAGGTTCGGACTGGCGTGCTCTGCCCGGAATCGCATTTCGCAAGGACGATGGTGAAGTCACCATCGCCCCATTGGCTACCGTCGTCGAAGACCTCGATCTGTTACCCTGGCCCGACCGGCGATCGATTGATTACGAAGGTCATCCAATGCCCACTGCATCAGTTCTCGGCAGCCGTGGCTGTCCATGGGATTGCTCGTTCTGCAGCATTCGACCTTTTTACGAGGACCAAGGTGGTCCATTGCGTCGCCTGCGAGCGCCGCGGGCAGTCGTCGATGAGATGATCGATCTGCATCGCACCCGCGGCGTCCCGATTTTTCTGTTTCAGGATGATGACTTCCTCGCCGGCGGAAGAAAAGCCAAAGAATGGGCGATGGAGATTGCGGACCTGATCGTCGCCGAAGGTCTGAACGGAAAGATGGCGTTCAAGATCAGTTGCCGCTCCGATGAGATCCATGAAGACGTGATCGAACGTCTGATTGCCGGTGGGCTGACTCATGTTTACATGGGTGTCGAATCAGGCGACGAAGAAGGCTTGATCAACATGAGCAAGCGACTCAAGCCGGAGGCACACTTGCGCGCCGGTCGCATCCTGAGAAGCTTTGACTTGTCTTTCGACTTTGGTTTCATGCTGGTCGATCCTTATTCGACGTTTCGCAGTATCCGCCAGCAAATAACTTTTCTCGAAGAGTTCATCGGTGACGGTTGGACGGTTGCGCCGTTCTGCCGGATGCTGCCTTACGCCGGCACTCCCATCAAGCGCAGACTTGAATCAGAAGGACGACTGCTGGGCACATCGTTCGATCCTGATTATCACTTTCTCGACCCCAAGCTTGACCTGTTTTACGACTGGATGGTGAACACATTCTACGAAAGAAACTTCACCAACCAGGGTTTGTGTCACATCCTGCGAGGTCTGCTCTTTGAAGCACACCTGCGCTTACCTTCGCCCAATCCGGTTTCAGAGTCGCAGCGGAATTATCTTCACTACCTTACGGCAATCTGCAATCGCATCGCCTGCTACACGCTGCGTTCTGCGATTAACTACATGGAAGAAACGCCGCTTTCGGACCTGCAACGCGATTCGAGTTATCTCGATGGTTTGACGGCACACGAAAAGAGAGAAGAATCACGACTCGTCAACGAAGTGATCAAGTACTACGAGTGGATACACCAGGATCACAGTCCGATACCGGGTCCTGTCGGCGGCTTTGACAAGACCTGGACCTTCTATGAAGGCGATCGCGAGGCTGCGGGCATTCAGGTCGCGTAAGTGCAATGGACGTCGTTCTCGTCTCAATGCCTTTTGCGGAGGTCCAGCGACCGTCAATAGCGCTGGGCCTCTTGCAGGCATCACTCGCCAGCACTGACATTCAAAGCGAAGTCCTCTACGGTAACTTCGGGTTGGCCGAAAGGATCGGACTGGTCGCTTACCAGGCGATGCAGTTGGCGCCCACCGATCATTTGCTAGGTGAGTGGTGCTTTGCCGGGTATCTGTTTCCGATCAGTGAAGCGAAGGACGAGGAGTATCTCAACCTCGTTCTCGAGGTGCGGTGTAACGGTTTTCCTCCAGAGCTGGAAGAGCGAAAAGATCAGATGCGCTGGGTGCGCCGGCAATGTCTCGCTTACGTCGATTGGCTGGCTGACGTCATCGTTGCGAAGAAACCAAAGCTCGTTGGGTGTAGCTCCGTATTTCAACAGCACTGCGCTTCTCTTGCGCTGCTCAAGAGAATTCACGAGTTGAGTCCGGATACTGTTCTGTTGATTGGCGGAGCAAACTGTGAAGGCGAGATGGGACTCGAGACGTTGGAATCATTTCCTTTCGTTGACTGTATTGTCTCCGGCGAAGCAGATGCGCTTTTCCCTGACCTGTGCAACGCGCTGCTCGAACAGGGACGCGCCGCATCGTCACTGCCCGATGGTGCTGTTTCGCAACGTCAGTTGAAAAATCCGTTTCGCATCCTGTCACAACAACCGCAGCAACCGCCGCGTTCCGTGATTCACGACATGGATTCGTTGCCACTGCCGGACTACCGCGACTACTTTCAAACGCTGAACGCTTCGACACTAACAAACCTCATCAAGCCGGGACTGTTGGCCGAGAGTTCTCGAGGCTGTTGGTGGGGCGAGAAGTTTCACTGCACTTTCTGCGGTCTGAATGGCGAGGGCATGCAATATCGAAAGAAATCTCCGGAGCGAGTGCTCGATGAATTGTCGGAGCTGAGAAGACTTTATGGAATCGGCAATATTCAATTCGTTGACAACATTCTTGACATGTCGTTCTTCAAAACCGTGTTGCCCAAGCTCGCGGCTGCCGAGGAGAAGTACTCGCTGTTCTACGAGACGAAGGCCAATCTCAAGCGCGAGCAGGTCGAGCTACTGGCTGACGCTGGAATTCGTTGGATTCAGCCGGGCATCGAGAGTCTCGACGATAACGTCCTCAAGCTTCTCGACAAAGGCAATTCGACGTTGATAAACCTTCAGCTTCTGAAGTGGTGCAGCGAACTCGGCATCGACGTTTCGTGGAACCTGCTGAGCGGGATTCCAGGGGAGTCAGACAGTTGGTACGCGAACATGGCGAAGTGGCTGCCGGCGATCTTTCATCTTCAGCCGCCGACTGGAGTCGCGCGCGTTCGTTACGATCGGTTCAGTCCGTACCAGATGCGTCCCTCTGATTTCGATCTCACGCTACGGCCGAGCCGCACGTATCCATACGTTTATCCTTTGCCAGACGAGTCGTTGAAGCGATTGGCATATTCGTTTGAGGACGGCAAGCGTCCGCGTCACATGCATCGCGCGATGTCGGAGGAGCCTGGTCAACAGCAGTTGCAGGAGGTGGTCAGGCGCTGGAACGAACTCTGGCGTGGCGCGAAGCCTGTACTTCAGGTTTACGATGAAGGTGACGGATTGCGAATCATCGATACACGTCCGTGCGCGATACAAAGCAACTGGACCATCCGAGGACTGGCGGCGGAGATCTATCGCCAGTGCGACTCCGCGCAGCCGCTGGCGATGTTCAACTCTCAGGATATCGAACTCTTGCTTAACAACAAGATCATGTTGGCAATGAACGACAAGCTATTGGCAATCGGTATTAATTCCTCGTAATCCACGTTAACGCTTTTCTTGCAGCTTCAATTGTCTCTTCGATTAGCTCGTCCGTGTGCGCCAAACTTACGAACGCGGCCTCGAACTGCGACGGCGCCAGGTAAACACCCTCATCGAGCATCGCGTGAAAGAACTTGCCGTAGAGCTGTCGATCGCACCTGTTCGCACTATCCCAATCAACCACCGGCTCACCAGTAAAGAAACTAGTCCACATTGATCCGACACGATTCGTCACTGTGTTGACGTTTGCGAGTCCTTCACACAGCTTACTGCTCGCGTGTTCGAGTCGATCATAAACTGACTTTGCCCGCAGACGTCGCAACGTTACTAGTCCCGCAGTCATCGAAAGCGGATTCCCTGACAACGTGCCGGCCTGGTAAACCGGACCAGCGGGCGCGATATGGTTCATGATCTCGCGGCTGCCACCGTAAGCACCGACCGGCAAGCCGCCGCCGATTATTTTTCCAAGCGTTGTGATGTCGGGCCGGATGTTGTAAAGCTCCTGCGCACCACCGCGCGCGACACGAAACCCGGTCATCACTTCATCGAAGATCAGCAGTGCACCGTGCTCGCGAGTCAGTTTGCGCACCGCTTCGAGATAACCGGGTTGTGGCGGCACGCAACCCATGTTTCCGACGACGGGCTCGATGATCACGGCCGCGATGTCCGTGTGTTCAGCGAAGACTTGTTCGAGCGCGGCGGCGTTGTTGAAGGGAAGCGTGAGCGTGTTCTCGGCGAGTGCGGCGGGAACGCCCGGGCTGTCGGGCAGTCCGAGTGTCGCGACACCAGATCCGGCTTTGACCAGCAGGCTGTCAGCGTGACCATGATAACAACCTTCAAACTTCACCAGCTTGGTGCGTCCGGTGACACCGCGCGCCAGACGGATAGCCGACATCGTCGCTTCAGTGCCGCTACTCACCATGCGCACCATCTCGATCGATGGAACCGCGTCGATCACTTCATGCGCAAGATTGATTTCCAGTTCCGTCGGTGCGCCAAAACTCGTGCCCTTCGCAGCCACTTCCTGAACGGCCGCGACGACCTCTTCGTCAGCATGGCCCAGAATCATCGGACCCCACGACCCGACGTAATCGATGTAAGTTCGCCCGTCAACATCCGTGATAGTCGCGCCTCGCGCGGAACTGATGAATCGCGGGGTGCCGCCCACTCCGCGAAACGCACGCACCGGCGAATTCACACCGCCGGGAATTAGGTCTTGCGCGATGGAGAAGAGCTCTTCAGACTTCATAGTCATCTTGTTAATCCTGATAATCCTGAAAATCCTGTCCAAATAGTTTACAGGATTTACAAGATTCACAGGATTTTCAGGATTATAACCTCGGAATGCTTTCCTTCGGTTCGACGGTGATTGAGCGGAAGCGAGACATGCGCA
>DATDFT010000154.1:0-4237 GCA_036522475.1 Pyrinomonadaceae bacterium
GGCGCGAAGAAGTCATCATTCGCGACAACCACCGCACCCCCTAATCGTTCGGAAGCGAGATCTATTAGCTCAGTAAAATCCATAATTGGCCACAAAAGGCACAAAAGTGCACACAAGCTAGTTAACAATAAACTTCCTTATCTGAAGTTTTGGAGCGCCAAAGTTGATTAGCAGGCCGTGTTCGATTCGTGATGCACGCAAATACCCAAGCAATTGCGCAACGTGTTCATCAACTAATGACCGAACTCCTTTGATTTCGCATATCAACCGATTTTCAATGAATAAATCGGCTTTGAGGTCCCCGAGCAAAGTGCCGTCTTCGTCAAATACCCGAAGTTCATGTTGCTGGCTCAGGTTAATGCCTCTTTTCCGGAGGCGATGTGCCAACGCGTTCTCGTAAATCTTTTCGCGATGCCCACTGCGCAAGTATTTATAGACCTCAAAGCTCGTTTCGCGGATTATGTCGCAAAGTGTGAAAATATCACCGTTGTGAGGGTCGGTATTCATTTTATCCTTCCTGGTTTGTTTTGTGTTTTTCTGTGCCTCTTTGTGGCTAAGCTTGTTTCATAAGCATGTGGCCCAAAGGGGGCTCAGCAAGAGTGCCTTCATCATATATTTTTTTGCCGCGAAGGAAAGTTTTTTGCACGACGCCCTTCAATGGTCCACCATCGTAAGGCGAGATTTTGTGGCGATGAAGGAGGGCGGTTGCGGAGACGGTGAAATGGGCGTCGGGGTTCCAGATGACGAGATCCGCGTCGTTGCCGGGTGCGATGGAGCCCTTTCTTGAATCGAGCGAGACTTGTTTCGCGGGGTTTGCGCAGAGCCATCGCGCGATGTCCAATAGAGAAAACCCACGACATCGCGCCTCCGTCCAGATCACCGGCAGACGTAACTGCAACGACGCGATACCGCCCCACGCTTTCATGAAGTCGCCACTCTCACGCAACTTCATCTCTCCTGGACACGGTGAATGGTCGGAAACAATCAACCCAATCGTCCCGTCCGCGAGCCCCTCCCAAAGCTTCTCGCGATTCGACTCCTCACGAATCGGGGGGCAACACTTAAACTCAGTCGCGCCCTCCAGAATCTCCTCCGCCGCGAAGTGCAGATAATGCGGGCACGTCTCGGCTGTGATCCGAACTCCCTCACGTTGCGCCTGGCGCAACATCGGAATCGCATCCGCCGACGAAAGATGAACGATGTGAACGCGCGTGTTGAATTCACGACTCAACCGAATCATCAACTCGATGGCCTCATTCTCAGCCGCCCGTGGCCGCGACTCAAGAAACGTTTGATAATCCGTGGCCGAAACATCATTCGTCTTTATTGGTCCAGGCAACTCAGCATGAACGATCAAGAGCGCATCGAGTCGTGCCAGCTCCGGCATCGCTTCGCGCAGGTCCTCTTCCGTCACATGTTCAAACTCATCGACACCTGACGGAACCAGAAAACACTTGAACCCAACCACGCCCGCAGCAAACATCGGCGCCAGCTCCGCAGTGTTTCCCGGCACGACTCCACCCCAGAATCCCACGTCGACAAAACAATCGCGTCGCGCGTGGTCCAACTTCGTCCTGAAACCAGCAAGCGTCGTAGTCGGAGGAATGGAGTTGAGTGGCATGTCAATTAATGTTGTCACGCCGCCTGCGGCGCCCGCGGAAGTCGCACTACGAAATCCTTCCCACTCGGTACGCCCGGGCGAGTTGATGTGAACATGGCTGTCGACGAGTCCCGGCATCACGACCGACTCATCGTCGACCTCAACGATCTCGCCATCACGCGCAACCTCGTCGTATCCAGCAACGTCGACAATTCGACCGTCACGAATATGTATCGACCGAGGACCAGTCTCGTCGGGCAGCACGACTCTTTGCGCGCGAACGATCATCAGTTGAAGACAGGCGGCGGCGGTGGCAGGTTCGAACCAAACTCACGCGGATCTTTCAAGCCAAACACCTGTTCGTAAGCCGCGGCGATCGCGCCATACGTGATCGGAAACACCAGGAACATTCCAATCACGCAAAACCCAAGTCCCACCATACCCATAACGCCATTCAACAGTAGCAGTCCCAACAGACGCCAGAAGTTTGCCATGCCGGCTTTGAAACTCAACTTGACGGCATCGAGACCGTTCAATCTGCGATCGACGATCAACGGATATGCGAACACGAAACCAATCGAGATGATGATGAGGAGCACGAAGACAACCAGCATCACCAGGAAAAAGGTGAAGAACACTCCCAGCACTCCCAGAGGATTCGGATTCTGACTTTGACTCTGAGCCATCACGGCGACGACAAAGCTCACATAAAAGAGGAGATAGGTCGGGAGCACGATGGCTATGACCGGTATCGCGTGCAGCAGCGTTGCCACGAGGCTTGGACCAAAGAACTCGAAGCCTTTAAACAACGTGGCAAACTCGATCGGCTCACGCCGTCGAAGTGCGAAAAATGTCAGGTACAAACCGGCCATCATCGGTCCCATCAGAATGCCGAGTGGGACGGCCGTGCCGATGACGTAGCCGATAATGCACATGCCGACAAACAACCAGTACTGCGGCTTGACCAGCTCCCATCCGGCCTTGATGCATTCGACGGGTTCAACTGCTTTTCGTTTGTAGGGGATCTCAGGTGTCATTTATGTTTTCCTGCGGATTGGTCTTTGGTCAGGGAAATCGCAATTCTCGTCCACCCATGTTAACGCGATTCAGCCGGCGTCGCGGCGACACCGCGGTTGAGTAGTTGCCACCATAAGGTGAGCGAAAGATCTCAGATCTAAAAGGTACGAACGTGTACGACGTTTGCCCGGGCTGTTGAAACCAGAAACCGGTATTTTGAAATCGTTGCTGTCGCGTTTTCGTGAGGTAACTGGCCATGCTCAAGCCATCGTAAAACTCTCCCTCACCGCGATAGTGGCTCCAGTAATCGAAATCATCAGTGCGCTTCTTATCGCACTCGTAAACGGCCTCGCTCGCGATTGTGCGACACGATCCGATCGATCGTTCCTTGAACGTCACCTTGCCGCTGCGAACCGTGATCTTGTCAACGTCAATTCGATAGTCGCCGGAATCGGCGATCGTAGCTGTCATCGATTCACCGCCGGATCCAGCGGCGATCGTGATCTGCGGCGCCTGCTTGCGATCGAATCGCGCCACGTCAAGAATAGCAGAACCGCTCAGGATCTTGATTGAAACTGCGTCATTCGAGAGTTGCTCAAACAGCGCCTCCGACGATCCGGCCAGCCTGAGATTCGTGTCGGGAAATAAAGTCAACTCGGTAAAACTGTCTGCTTCGGTGCGTAGTTTGTCGCCGGCTTCGAGGTGTGTCTTCTCTGTGACCGTCTGCCAGTCGTTTTGTGCGTGACTAAACTCAACTCCGTCGTCAACGAAGTTGACGGTGCCCGGCTTTGCGGAGACGACTAACGCACTGCCGGTGCTGCGTTGTCCGTCGTTGGGCAGATCGACTGACGGCTCCTGATCTTCTTTCTGATTCCTGGCCCATGGCGCGGTCTTCTTCAAATCCTTGTTGGCGCGGACGAGCGTCTCCGCACGTTCACGTGCCCAAAGATCGAAAGCATCTTCGGTTTTTGAATCGGTCTCGGAGATCGCGACGTTGTTTCCGGAGACGACTGCGCGCCGTTTCGCTTTGACTTCCTGACCTTTAATTACCGCTGAGCCATTGCGCACGACGAGTTCTGTTGGGCCGGCGGGTGACGTGTTGATGCGGAAGATGCCGGGTTCACTCATGAAGACTCCGGCGTTCGGAGTCAATGCTCTGATCAAGTAGCGAGCTTCGTAAGGACCGTAATTGCTGCCCAGGTTTTCTTTCGAGAGTACCTCGACGATGATGGTGCCGCGAAGCAGT
This sequence comes from Pyrinomonadaceae bacterium, assembly GCA_036522475.1. GTDB lineage: Bacteria > Acidobacteriota > Blastocatellia > Pyrinomonadales > Pyrinomonadaceae > PSRF01. The sequence goes on from DATDFT010000154.1 coordinate 3,864, forward strand.
TTGATCCGCATTCGGTCGTGCTGATCATTGATGATCTGAAGTTCGGTATCGGCGCCGGCGCGTAGGTAGTTGCCGGGTTGGAGCAAAAATTCTGCGCACGCGCCGGGCGCAGTTTTGATGACGTCGCCGATTTCGAGCTTGAGGCCGGTTTCGATTGGAAAGCTCCCGTCGCTGCGCTGGTAGACCACCTCGCCCTTCACGGCATTCGCGCGGATACCGTGCATAAAGCCGGTAAAAGTCTCTTCCGACTCCTGCGCCGCAACTGCTCCAGCCAATATGAAGATGATGAGGGCGATTGTAGGGGCGGCACTCCGTGGCCGCCCCCTCTTACGAACGATGCGTGTTGCGGACGACGGGGGCGGCCACGGAGTGCC
>DATDFT010000155.1:0-7565 GCA_036522475.1 Pyrinomonadaceae bacterium
CAACTGCATTTGCCGCGCGAGTTCGGTGGCTGTTTGTGGGCGGTCGTCCGGGTCTTTTGAGAGGGCGTGCATGATACCCATCGAGACGCGTCGCGGGATGCCGAGCGAGAATTCAAACGGCGGCGGCGGTTCGTGCAGGTGGCGGCTGATGAGACCCGACACCGTTTCCGCTTCAAACGGTCGCTGCCCGGAGAGCATTTCGTAGAACATCGCCCCGAGACTGTAAACGTCAGAGCGCGTGTCAAGCGGTTCACCGAGGCACTGCTCGGGCGACATGTAATACGGCGTTCCCACGACCGCTCCCGTTGACGTGCCGCCCGCATCAGCCAACAACTTCGCGAGCCCGAAGTCGACCACTCTCACGCTCTCCATTTCAAAGTCGTCGTCAGGCGCGACCACGAGAATATTCTCCGGCTTAAGATCGCGATGGACCACGCCCTGTCGATGCGCTGACGCAACTCCGGCACAAATTCCGCGCATCAGTCGCACGCCACGCTCGACCGAAAAATGATTCTCGCTGTGCAACAGCTCTCGCAACGGCGTACCTCGCACAAACTCCATCACGATGTACGCCGGTGCATGCGCGTCGTCAGTCTCTCCGAAGTCGTGAATCGTGATGACGTTCGGATGGCGCAACATCGCCGCCGCACGCGCTTCGCGGCGAAAACGCGCGAGCGCCGCGTCGTCTTTGACGAACTTGCCGGTCAGAATCTTCACCGCCACGTCGTCGCCGATGTGTACGCGTCGAGCGCGATAGACCACGCTCATGCCACCTTCACCGAGGCGCGCCAGCAGTTCGTACTTGCCATCGACACGATGACCGATCAGCGGATCCGGGTTGGCGAGGCGAATCGTGGGCAGGGCAGAGTTGAAGTGATCTTCGTAGTACGGGTGCGTTCCCGGACCGGGCAAGGTCAACGGTGAACCACAGTTCGCACAAAACATCGCCTCTTTGTTCAGGAACAATTCACACGGAGCACAGAAGGGATTCTGAGTTCGCAACTCAGCGAGCAACTGGTCCAACTGATCCTCGATCGCATCGAGATCGGCTGACGAACTGCGGACCTCGCCCTCCGCATCAAACAAAAAGTAAACGGGCAGTTCTTCCTGACCGAGCTTCCGATTGTTATCGAGCGCGCAAGGTTCGATGAGATTGAGTCGCGTAGTCGCATCGCGCACGGCGCGTGCAGACTTTTCCGCGTCGGATTGCGGCACGTGTACGGCGATCACACGCAACCCTTCACGCCGCCGCTGGTCGCGCAACTCCGCGACCTGGGCCAGGTTGGTCTTCGCCTTTTCCGAACTGATGGACCAGAAGTGAACGAGTGTCGGGTGCCCTTTAACTTGTTGTGGACCACTCTTCGCATTGAGCCACTCAGTGGCTTGCGCAAGTGATGGCAGTCGGAAATCGATCTTTGACTTTGAGACTCTACTTACCATTTAACCAGCTAGTTCTTATCCGTGGCGGCTGCAAAAGCGTTTGCATCACCACGCAGTACTGCTCCGTCTTCTCCTTTAATGCAGCCAACTGTTCCGCCGTTGCCTCGGGCGCATCGATGTCGAACCGCGCATGAATATCCTGAAAGCCAACCGGCACCGTTTTTGAAATCCCGAGCGTTCCGCTCAGATCCATCTCACCTTCAACTTCGACACGGATGTGCTCGAACGGTATGCCCATCGCCGTCGCGACGAGTTGGCACGTGAGTTGAGCACACGCGGCAAGCGCACCCAGCAGTAGATCACCGGAGCAAGCGGCGGTGCCCGGACCACCGACACCGCTATGCGCCTGCGCTTCCACGATCTTTTGACCAACCTCCACTGAGCAGGCGATGGGCGTGTCCGTTTGATCGCTCTGCGCTTTCAAAGTGATGCGCGAACTGTTCGGATCGCTGCGATATTTCTCCTTCAGTGGCTTCTGAATTGAGCGAAGATCCATCTCAATCCTCAGCAGTGGTCGTATCGATAATGGTTTTGACTTGCGCGACCTGGTTCGCCGGAAATCCACCGAGGCGCGCGTGCTCCTGGATCAACTCTTCGTTCGGCGCGATGTAGATACAATAGATTTTGTTGTCAGTAACGTAGCTCTGTACCCATTGAATCTGCGGCCCCAGCTGATTCAGCACGTTGCATGAACGCTGGGACATGGCTTTCAACTCGGCCGGCGTCATTTTGCTCGCGCCAGGCACCACTCGTTCGATAACGTATTTCGGCATTTAGTTCTCCTTAACCGCTCGGGAAATATAGTGCGATAGGACTATTGCATCTCAACTAACAAACTCTGAAACTCATCATCACCCCGGATCGCGTCGAACGCGCTGTCTGCCCGTGCCCAGTGCGCTACGGCTCGGAAACCAATCGCAAACGCGCGGCGCAGCAGCACCAGCGACGCACTCTTCTCACCCATTAACGCGTAAGCGCAGGAGCAATTGTATACAGCCAGCCCATCATTTGGTTCCAACTCGAGCACACGTCTCAACGTCGCGTTTGCCTCTTCACGACTCCCGAAACGCGCATACGCTTCCGCCAGTCGACTCATCACGATGATGTCGTCGAGACTCGCTTCGAGTTTTCGCGAGGTAATCTCGATGACTTTCAGAGCCGCCTCTTCCGCTGCGGTGATGTCGCCGCGACGCTTGTAAAGTCCGGTCAGAAAAATAAACGCGTCCTCATCGTACGGCTTGAGCTCCGCGGCGCGCTGGTAGTGCTTGAGCGCTGCTTCGAGATCGTTTGAGAGTTCGGCAATCATGCCCAATCGTATGTGGCCGGGAAAAAACTCCGAGTTCTCCTCGAGAATCTCTTCAATCGTGCGACGCGACTCAGCAAACCGTCGATGATGGAAGTAGACCATCGCAATTCCAAACTTCGCTTCGAGGCTGGCCGGCTCGAGCTCCAGCGCATGCTGATTCATCTCGATCGCTTTGCTGAGCCACATCGAATTGCCGTCATACCACTCGTACATCGACGAATAAGCTTCGGCCAGTCCGGCGTAAGCATTCGCAAAGCGCGCGTCGATCGCGACAGCGTCCTCAAACATCTTGATCGCGCTCTCAGTGTTTCGACGGCCCTTGAGATACAGCAGCTCGCGGCCCCGCATGTAGAAATCATAAGCAAGCAGATCGTCAGTCGGTTTTTGCGCCAGCAGTTGTCGCTCAGCTTCGCTGAGTGACACTTTCAAAGCGTCGACGATCTTGTGCGAGACTTCATTCTGAAGATCGAAAATGTCTTCAACTAAACGATCGAAACGTTCGGCCCAGAGTTGATAACCGTCACGCACACTGATGAGCTGCGCCGTAATCCTGATGCGGTTACCGGACTTGCGCACGCTGCCATCGAGTATGTAATTAACGCGCAGCGCATCGCCTACATCGCGCGTGTTCACTTCTTTTTTGCGGAATGGCAGGACGTCGCTGCGGGACACGACTTTGAGCTCCTGGATCTTCGAGAGATCGGTGATGATGTCTTCGGTCATTCCGGCGCAGAAGTAGTCGCTGTCCTTTTCCGAGCTCATGTTCTCGAAGTAAAGCACTGCGATCGACTTCTCCGGCACAGACTCCGGCGTCATGGCTCCGGACACGCGAGTGGTGAAGTAACGTTGTGACGGCGTTTCCAGTTCTCGTTTCAGATCTTTCAGATCGATCAGGAAATCTTTGACCGTCTGGTAACGCTCTTCACGATCTTTTCGCAACGCGCGCGAGATGACGCGGTCGAGCTCGCGTGGTCCATCCGGCAAATGCGGCAACAGCGCTTCGGGGTCAAAATTCAAGATTCCTGACATCACGTCAATCGTCGTTGGGCCGTAAAAGGGTTGCTTGCCGGAGATCATCTCGTAGAGCACGCAGCCGAGGCTCCAGATGTCAGTGCGCGCGTCAACTTCCAGGCCTCTCGTCTGTTCGGGCGACATGTAGTGAGCGGTGCCCATCACGACTCCCGCGGCGGTGTTGACGAAACGTTCGGTTGGCGCGAGCGAATCAGTATTCGGAGTTTCTCGATCGCGGCTCAGCTTGGCGAGTCCGAAGTCGAGCACTTTCACGATACCGTCGTGGCGCAGCATGATGTTGTCAGGCTTGATGTCGCGATGGATGATGCCGACGCTGTGAGTGGCTGAAAGTGCGCTGGCGACCTGGATTCCGATTTCGAGCGCTTCAACTACTGTGAACGCACCGCGTCGAATTCGATCGCGCAGTGTGTCTCCGTCGATGAACTCAGTAGCGATGAACTGTTCGGAATCGATCTCGTCGATTTCGTAGATGGTGAGAATGTTTGGATGGTTGAGTGCCGAAGCGGCTTTGGCTTCTTGCACAAAGCGCCGCACGCGATCGCCGGTGTCGTCTCCGAGTTCGGGAGGCAGGACTTTCAGTGCGACTTTGCGATCGAGCTTTGTGTCGTTAGCGAGGTAAACTTCGCCCATTCCACCCGCGCCGAGTTGGGAGCAGATTTCATAGCGGCCAATCCTTTTGCGTGCGGGGAATGACAACGCATCAATCCGGGGGAGTTGCTGGGCTCTTTCGAAGCGGCGGATATTGTAGCTCAGGGCACGCAACGGGCAAAAGCGAGGTAGTGATCTCTGTGGACCTCTGCGTATCTCGGCGTTCGCTGCGTTGAGTGAGATTTTTAACGCAGAGAACGCGGAGATACGCAGAGGGCCGCAGAGCAATTCTCCTTGTGCTTAAAATAGGTGCGTGCCGTGCGTGATCGCGCCGCCTGCGCGAAGAGCCGCGGCGACGTGAACAGCTTCCGCCAACTCTGTCTCGGTCACGCCCGCGTCGACTGCCCGCTGCCGATGTAACTCGATGCAGTATGGACACTGCGTCGTGAGCGCCACGACGATTGCCATCAGCTCTTTATATTTCTTCGGAATGGCCCCGTCAGCCAGGGCCAGTTTGTCCCAGGTTGTGAATGCATTCATGGTTTCCGGTACGAGCTCACCAACCTGAGCCAGCTTATTGAGATTGTTTATCGAGTACATCGTTTTATCCTTTCAATTCAGAACGCGTAATATGATGTGCGCGTGAGTCTTGAATGCTTGATTGATCGTCCCGTATCCTTGGCCCAAAAGCTCGAATCGAGTGTGTTGAGAGATGGATGTACTTTCCGAAGTTCTCCGTATCGTTAAGCTCGAAGGTGTTTTGTTTTTCCACGGCGAGTTCTCGGCGCCGTGGTGTGTAACTACGCGTCCGATGGCACTGGCCCAGTATCTTTCTCCGAATGCAGGGCAAGTGATCGTCTATCACTTTCTGACTGAGGGCCGCGCCCATGCGAAATTACCCGACGGCGGGCGCGTTGAGTTGAACGCCGGCGACATCGTTGTCTTTCCGCACGGTGACGATCACGATCTCGGTAATGGCTCAGCGAAAGCAGTCGACTCACTGACCACTTTCGGCGCGAATTTGAGTGAAGGACTAAAACTGGCGCGCTTCGGCGGGGGCGGTGAAGTGACGAAGTTCGTGTGCGGGTTCATGGCATGTGAGCGTCACTTCGGAAACGTTCTGCTCTCCGGTTTGCCGCCGATCCTAAAGGTACGTGTGGTTAAAGAAGAGTCGGACCAGTGGTTGGAACGTTCGATACGTTATTCAGTCGACGAGACACACGGCTCGATTGCAGGCGGCAAACTGGTCCAGTCGAAACTCGCCGAGCTGTTGTTTGTGGAGACGATACGTCGTTACATCAACGATCTGCCAGAAGGAGAAGTCGGCTGGCTTGCGGGCACGCGCGATTCGATTGTCGGACACGCGCTCGCGTTGCTACACCAGAATCCGTCGCATCCATGGACCATCTCGGATCTGGCGCGGCAGGTAGGACTTTCTCGTAGCCGGCTCGCGGATAGATTTCGCCATTATCTCGGTGAGTCGCCGATGGCTTACCTCGCACTGTGGCGTCTAAAACTGGGTGCGGAGATCCTGCAAAACACTGACGATAGCGTCGCTGAGATCGCGATGTCAGTCGGTTACGGTTCGGAGGCAGCGTTCAACCGAGCGTTCAAGCGTCACTTTGATTCTCCACCGGCACACTTCCGCCGGCTCCGCAAAAGAATGGCATGAATACGAAACTCCTCCTGCTAATGGATGCGAAACTCGCGGACGAGTTGGTGGCGTATCGGAGAGTATAGGACCGGGCTTAGAGGAACGGCGATACAGTAGGTTTCACGCGAAGGCGCGAAGACACAAAGGAAGACCTTCGGCTGCTAAGACTGCGCCTTTGCGTCTTCCTTTGCGGCTTTGCGTGAGAAGTCTTTTACGTTCCCGCACTTCGCCCGCGTGCCGTCGTACCACCGCCAGCCGCAGCGGAACTCGTCGTCGTTCCGGGCGCCCCGGTAGTAGTATCCGTCAAGCTGCTCGTCCCACCGGTTCCGTACTCGTGCTGCTTGACCCGCAAACGATTCTCGACGTTTGTCACGCCGGAAACAGACTCTGCGAGATCTTCAGCACGCCGTTTATCATTGCGATTTCTAACCGTACCAGTCAGCGTCACTTCAGTGTTCTGCACCATCACCTCGATATCCGAAGCGTCGAGATAGTAATCGTCACTCAAGCGATCGTTGACGTCTTCTTTAATCCGCTCATCGGAGCGGCGATAGCCTTTTGGTCCGCGTCCGCGGTGGTGCCGCTGTTCGTCCATGCGACGTCTGCGCTCGGCCTCGTCGTCACCAAACCACGACGCGACTTCGTCTGAAGCGCGATCCCACCAGCCTCGTTCGCCGCCGCGATAGCTTTCGCGATTCCGGTCGTAGTCATAATCGTGTTCGCCGTACTGTTGGCCGGAACGATAGCCACTCGGATAGTTATATCGTTGCGAGTAACCGCCCGTTGATTGGTTATAACCGCGCTCAAAGCCCGAGCCGCCAACCGGATTGCCGTACCGGCTGCGTTCATCGTGCTCGTGTTCCCAGCCGCGGCCCCAGTATCCTTCGCGGCCTCTATCATATTCGCCGCGATTTTCACTGCGGTTGCGTCGATATTCATCGCTGCTACCCATCTGGAATCTATTGCGATCGCTGCCGAGCCGCCGCGTATACTTTTCCGACTCCGGCTCGCCGGCATATCCGTACTGGTTTTCAGATCGCTCACTGTAAGAGCCGCCGTACTCTGATTCTGAGCGCCGGCGATTGTCCTGGGCACCCCGGTCATAATCACGGTCCCATCTTGTTGACATCTTTTGACTCCTTTCCTACTTACCCTTGCTCGTTTCGTCCCCCGACCTTCGCTCCGCCATTTCACAAAGATATTTCCGAAGTGCAACTAATTTGAGCCAGCGATTTCACGTTGAACTCCGCCGCAATTTGACCTTCACAATTCAAATGCCTAGTATCACCTTGATTCAACAATCTTATAACGAGGTAAACCTCACGATGCCTCAATTCGAATCCTTACGTTACGCTTCTCGATATAACACACTGCGCCTCCTTGGTTACGACTATCGTTCCATCGACCGACTCTGTGCCATCACACTTGTGACTGACCTACGTAGTCCGGTATTTGCTGACGTAGACCTCGCTAAGAGTATCCTCGCGTCATTGTTGAGCTATGAAACGCTCGCTGAGATGCGTGTACGAGCGTTCACGCTAATGC
>DATDFT010000156.1:0-16091 GCA_036522475.1 Pyrinomonadaceae bacterium
GGTTTGGTGTCGGTGGTGTTAGTGGGAGTTGCGTTGCTCGCTTGTTATGTGCCGGCGCGGCGCGCCACAAAAGTCGAACCGTTGATAGCTCTACGGAATGAATAAACGGGCGGATTTACACAGATGGATACACTGATTAAAGACCTGCGCTATGGCGTTCGCAGTTTTCTGAAGCGACCCGGGTTTCTGGTAATCGCGATTTCAACTCTCGCACTCGGTATCGGCGCGACGACGGCGATGTTTACCGTCGTGAATTCGGTGTTGTTGCGGCCGCTGCATTTTCCGGAGCCCGAACGAATCGTGCTGTTCCAGGGCGTCAATCCGCGACAGGGTATCACCGACAGTAACATGTCCATCCCTGACATAACTGACTGGCAACAACAGTCTCAATCGTTTGAACAGATTGCCGGGTTTGCTAGCGGCGGCGTGATTCTCAGCACCGGCGACGAGGTCGAACGTGTACGCACAACGGCCGTCTCGGCTGAATTCTTTCCGCTTTTCAAAACGAATCCGATTAGTGGTCGCGTGTTGCAACCTGACGACATGCAGGAAGGTCGGGACGCTGTGATAGTGATCAGTCACGCACTATGGCAGCGCCGTTTCGGCGGAGCGGCAGATGTTATCGATCGCAAGATCACATTGAATGGCCAGCCCGCGACAATCGTCGGCATCATGCCCGCGGGCTTCACCTATCCAAACGATTGCGAAGTATGGGTGCCTTTAGAGCGCACGAAGGAAAGACGTGACAACCGTTTCGTGGAGGTAGTTTCGCGACTGAAGCCGAACGTGTCGCTGGCCCAGGCGCAGACCGAGATGGACACAATCAACCAGCGTCTCGCGCAGAACTACGTCGAGACAAACACCGGGTGGAGTGTTCACCTGACCGAATTGCGCGAGAGTCTTGTCGGCGAGTTGCGAACCTCGTTGTTGATACTGCTCGGCGCGGTTGCGTTTGTGTTGCTAATCGCATGTGCGAACGTCGCAAATCTGCTGCTCGCGCGCGCAGCGTACCGGCAAAAAGAGATCGCGTTGCGAACGGCGTTGGGCGCGAGTCGCTTGCGTGTTGTTCGGCAACTGCTGACTGAGAGCGTGTTGCTTTCGTTCGTGAGTGGCATGGCCGGACTCGCGCTCAGTCTCTGGTTCATCAAGTTATTGATTGCGATTACGCCACCCAACACGCCTCGGTTGAGTGAAATCCGGATCGACCTTCGTGTGTTTGCATTCACGTTCGGCGTGACGATCCTTGCCGGCATCTTGTTTGGATTGTTTCCGGCGCTGCAAACTTCGCGACCGAACCTGAATGAGACGTTGAAAGACAGCGGCCAGCGTGGATCGGAGACCGGCGGGCGCAATCGTGTCGGGAGTTTATTGATCGTTTCCGAGATCGCGCTCTCTTTCATGTTGCTTGCAGGCGCCGGATTGCTGATCAAGAGTTTCCTTCATCTCCGAGAAATCAATCCCGGTTTCAATCCCGACAACGTTCTCACGATGCGTTTGACTCTGACGCCAGGCAAGTACGCACAGGGTGAACCACGCGCCCAGATTTACAAGCAGTTGATCGATCATGTGAAGGCGACTCCCGGTGTGCAGTCTGCGGGAGCGGTGCTCAGTCTTCCGCTCGGCGGCGATACGTTCGACGTGGGGCGAAGTCTGATTCGCGAAGGACGTCCGATGACGCCGGACGAATCGTCGAATGCGCAGTACCTGCCGGTCACGCCAGATTACTTTCAAACTCTTCAGATTCCGTTGAAATCAGGACGGTTTTTTACGGACCAGGACACGCTGCAATCGACGAAAGTCGTGATCGTGAATGAAACGATGGCGCGCGCCTTGTGGCCCAACGAGAATCCGGTTGGCCGTCGCTTCACGATCTGGCGCGACGAGAAGTTTCCGCGCGAGATCGTCGGCGTTGTCGGTGATACGAAGGCTTCGCTCGACAAAGAAGCCGGACGTCAGATGTACGTGCCGTACGCGCAGGATGCGACGTGGGGGTCTCTCTCGCTCGTGGTGCGCACGGCAGGCGATCCGTCTGCGATGACGAGCTCGGTGCGCGAAGCAATTCGCGCGGTCGATAAAGGTATTCCGAACTACAACCTCAAGACGATGAACGACGTCGTTTCAACTTCAGCGGCGCCGCGTCGCATACCGATGTTGTTGATGAGTGCGTTTGCAGGAGTGGCGATGTTACTCGCGATGCTCGGGATCTACGGCGTCACTTCTTACTACGTCACTCAAAGGACTCACGAGATCGGAGTGCGTATGGCGCTCGGAGCGCAGATTGTTGACGTCCTTAAACTGGTCTTGCGCCGCGCGATGTTGCTCGCTGTAATCGGAATCGGTATCGGAGTGGCGGGTGCGATAGCCGTGACGCGTTACCTGACGAGCCTGTTGTTTGGTGTGAAGCCGATCGACAGGCTGACGTTTGTGGCAGTCGCAGTGGCGCTCGCGGTGGTGGTGTTTATCGCGTGTCTGGTGCCAGCGCGAAGGGCTGCGAAGATCGATCCTCTCGAGGCGTTGCGATAAAAAGCCCGCTGGTGGTGTTACTTAGTCATGGAAACAATTATTAAGGACATCCGTTACGCGATTCGCGGTCTGCTCCAACGGCCGGGCTTCACAGCCATCGCTTTGATCACGCTTGCACTCGGTATCGGCGCCAACACCGCGATCTTCAGCGTTGTAAACGCCGTTCTGCTGCGGCCCCTGCCGTTTAGCGATCCGGAGCAGTTGGTAATTGTTTGGGAAGACGCAGCCTTCGCGGGCTTTCCGCGCAACACGCCCGCGCCCGCAAACTACGCTGATTGGAAAACACAAAACCAGTCGTTCGTTGACATGGCTGCGACTGCCGAGAAGAGCTTTAACATCACGGGCGACGGTGAGCCGGAACGTGTTACTGCACACGCTGTCACTGCCAACTTCTTTCCGCTCTTTGGTGTTCCACCACTTCTAGGTCGCGGCTTTACGCCCGACGAAGACCGTCCCGGCGGCAACAAGGTCGCAGTGCTCAGTTACAGTCTGTGGCAAACGCGTTACGGTGGAGATCGACAGATCATCAATCATGACATTCTGCTGAATGGCGAGAAGTTTTCAGTCGTCGGCGTGATGCCATCCGGTTTTCAGTTTCTCGATAAGGAAGTGCGTTTATGGGTGCCGCTCGCACTCAGTGCGGAAGAGCTTGCGAATCGCGGCGGACACTATCTGAATATCGTCGCGCGTTTGAAGCCTGGTGTCGGCTTGTCGCAGGCGCAGGCTGACATGAACGCGGTGATGCGTCGCATCGTTAATGACAATCCGCGAGAAACGTTTGACGGAAAACTCGGTGCGATAGTCATACCGCTGCGCGACCAACTGGTGAGCGACGCGCGTGGATCACTGGTGGTCCTGTTAGTCGCGGTTGCTTTCGTGCTGCTGATCGCTTGCGCAAACGTCGCGGGCTTGCTGCTAGCGCGTGCGGTCGGACGCCGTCGCGAAGTCGCATTGCGGATGGCGCTCGGTGCCGGTCGTGCGCGTGTGATCAGACAATTGTTGACTGAGAGTTTGTTGCTTTCCCTCGTCGCTGGTGTACTCGGAACATTGTTGGCCTACTGGAGTTTCAGTTTTCTTCAGGGGCTTGTTCCCGCCGAGATGGCGCTCTCGACGTCGCTCACTCTCGACACGCGCATTCTGGTCTTCACGATTCTGGTGTCAATCGTTACCGGCATCGTCTTTGGTCTCGTGCCTGCGCTTCAGGCGGCGCGAGTAGATCTCAACGAGGCACTGAAGCAAGGCGGCACACGCACGACCTCGTCTGGCCGTTTGCGCAGCGCTCTGATCGTTTTTGAAGTCGCGCTTTCCGTGGTGTTGCTGATCGGCGCCGGCCTGCTCATCCAAACCCTGTTTCAGATTTTTCAGCAGTACTCGATTCTCAAGCCTGAAAAGGTCCTGACGTTACGAACGGAACTGCCGCGAGCCAAAGCCAAAGAACCACAGCAACGCAATCAGTTCCTGCAACAGGTACTCGAGCGTGTCGAGCATCTGCCCGGAGTGGAGTCGGCCGGGTACACGACGTCGATTCCGCTGTCGTGGAAAGGTGGCACGAACGGTTTTTATCCCGAGGGATTGAAGGCGCCGATTCCAGGTATGGCCTACGACGCGAATCATCGGCAAGTGAGTGCAAATTATTTGCAGACGATGAACATACCGTTGCGCCAGGGACGGTACTTCGATGCGCGCGACAACGCGCAGGCGATCCCGGTTGCGATCGTGAATGAAACGATGGGGCGGCAGTATTGGCCCGGTGAGAACGCGCTCGGGCGCAGGTTCAAGCTCGGCGATCCTGATGACAAGGATGCGCCTTGGATACAAATCGTCGGCGTTGTCGGTGATATTCGACAGATGGGTCTCGACGAGCCCGTGAAGGCGGAGATGTATTTTCCGTACGAGCAGATCAAGGATCAGTCGTGGTACACGCCACGTGATCTCGTCATTCGGACGAGCAGCGAAACGTCGAGTTTGGTTGGGGCTGTGCGACAGGTGATTCGCGAAGTCGATCCGGACCAGCCGGTGTCGAATATCGCGACGATGTCTGAAGTGCTGAGCACGGAAGCCGCGGAGCGACGCATGGGAATGATCATGCTGGTTGGTTTCGCGGCGCTCGCGTTGTTACTCGCGTCGCTCGGGATTTACGGAGTGCTTGCGTACTTCGTGACACAACACACGAGCGAGATCGGCGTGCGACAAGCGCTCGGCGCGACACCGCGCAACATTCTGTTTCTCGTGTTGAAGAAGGGAATGGGGTTGACGCTCCTGGGTGTTGTGATTGGTCTCGCGGGTTCGTTTGCGCTGACGCGGTTGATGAGCTCGCTGCTGTTTGGTGTGAAGGCATCGGATCCGTTGACGTTTGTGACGGTGCCGCTGGTGCTCGGGCTCGTGGCGTTGTTTGCGTGCTTGATCCCCGCGCGCCGCGCCACGCGCATCGATCCACTCGTGGCGCTGCGGTATGAATAGGTCTCATTGGACCTGGAGGACCTATAAAACTATGGGCTCTTTAATCAACGATCTTCACTATGGCGTGAGGATGCTGTTGAAGCATCCCGGCGTCACGGCAATCGCAGTGATTACGCTTGCGTTGGGTATCGGTGCGAACACCGCGATCTTCAGTGTCGTTAACGCTGTCCTGCTCAATCCGCTGCCTTACAAGCAACCGGATCGTTTGGTCTCGCTTTGGGAGAATGTGCCGGGGCATGGTCGCTGGCGCGCTGCACCCGCCAACTTCTTCGACTGGAAAAAACAGAACACAGTTTTCGAAGATGTCGCAGCCTTCGGACAGTCTTCAATGACGCTCACCGGCGCCGGTGAGCCGGAACAACTGATCGGCACGCGCGTGAGTGCAGGTTATTTCGCAGTCGTTGGAGTCGAGCCACTCGTCGGTCGTTCTTTTGCTGCCGAAGAGTACGAACCCGGAAAAGGACAAGTCGTCGTCCTGGGCCATGCTCTCTGGCAACGTCGCTTCGGCGGCGATAAGAGCATCATCGATCGCAGCGTCACGCTTGATGGCTCGAGCTATACCGTCGTCGGCGTGATGCCGCCGGGCATCTACCCGGTTTCGCCTACGACCTCAGGACACCTCAACTTCGACGAGCAGCAACAGAACTTCTGGACGCCGATGTCGTTCACCGCGGATTGGGCTGCTGTCCGTTCAGCACACGTGCTCGGCGTTATAGCGCGAATGAAACCAGGCGTGACGATGCAGCAAGCTGCCACTGAAATGAACACGATCGGCGCTCGTCTCGAAAAGGAATATGTCGCGAATCGAGGCGAGGGAATCATCGTCAGCCAGTTCATGAACGAGGTGGTGGGAAATGTACGTCCGGCTCTGTTGACTATGCTGGGTGCAGTTGCGCTTGTGCTGTTAATTGCGTGCGCGAATGTCGCGGGCTTGTTGTTGGCCCAACATGCGGGGCGAAGTAAAGAGATCGCGATCCGCGCGGCACTCGGCGCCGGTCGTGCGCGTTTGGTGCGGCAGTTTTTCATCGAAGGGCTGTTGCTCTCGTTGGTCGGCACAGTCGCGGGACTCGCGATCGCCGCTGCGGGCACGAAGGTGTTGTTGCAGTTTGTTCCGGCCGGTGTTCCGCGTCTGGCGCAGGTGAGTCTCAACTGGCAAGTGCTTGGCTTCACGATTTTGCTCTCGCTCGGCACGTGTTTGATTTTTGGACTCGCGCCCGCGTGGCAGGCTTCAAAACCCGACCTGCACAACGCGCTCGAACAAAGCGGACGAACTTCCGGACCAGGCGCGAGCAAGCTGCGTTTTCGCCAGGCATTGGTGGTGTTTCAGGTTAGCATCGCCGTGATGCTCGTGATCGGCGCCGGATTGTTAATCAAGAGTTTTTGGCGACTGCAGCAAGTTGACCCGGGATTTCAGGCCGAAGGAGTGCTTACGGCCGAGCTGACTCTGCCCAGTGCAAAATATTCGAGAGAACAGATCAACGGCTTTCACAAACAATTGCTCGAACAAATCTCCGCAGTGCCGGGAGTGAAATCAGCGACGCTCGCGTACGATCCGCCGTTGATATCGAACTGGCTCGACGCGTTCGAGATTGAAGGCAGGGTTTTGCCTCCGGACAGTACTTCGTTGTCTGCCAATTTCATACCGGTTGGACCAGACTATTTCGACACGGTTGGAGTGCGTCTGGTGACAGGCCGGAAATTCACGCCGCAGGACGACGAGGATCATCCAGGCGTCGCGATTGTCAACGAGTCGTTTGTTAAGCACTACTTTCCCAACGAGAACGCGCTCGGTCAAAGGATGAAACCCGGACCACCGGGAAGACTCTGGCGAGGTCGAAAGCTCGTTTCGTTTGAAATCGTGGGCATCGTTCACGATGTGAAGCTGGCCGGCCTGGATGCGCCTTCGGAACCGGCTTACTACCTGCCCGCCTCACAAGCGCCACTCGAAGACATGGTAATCCTGGTGCGCACGACCACCGATCCGCTCTCGATCATCGGCGCCGTGCGTCAGGCTGTGTGGTCCATCGATCCGAATCAGCCGATCGGCAACGTCAGCACGCTCGAGAAAGCCGTCGACGACAGCATCGCGCAACGGCGACTCAACATGTTGTTGATGGGTTTGTTTGGCGGACTCGCGATGTTGCTTTCGGCGGTCGGGATTTACGGCCTCTTGTCGCACGCGGTGACGCAGCGCACGCAGGAGATGGGAATTCGAATGGCGCTCGGCGCGCGCGTCGGCGACGTGTTGAAGCTCGTGCTGCGGCAGGGAATGACGCTCGCGCTTGCAGGTGAAGCGATCGGTTTGGTGGGAGCGTTTGTGTTGACGCGTATGATTCGTGGGTTGTTGTTTGGTGTGACACCGAACGATGCGATGACGTTTGTGATTGTCGCTGGTGTGTTGGGGTTGGTTGCATTGTTGGCTTGTTATCTTCCGGCGCGGCGCGCAACGAAAGTCGATCCGCTTGTGGCGCTGCGCTATGAATAGGTCCTATAGGCCAATAGGACCTATATTTCGTTTAGGAGAGACGAAGATGCTATCGACACTTTGGCAAGACGTGCGTTACGGCGTCCGAATGCTTTTGAAAAACCCCGGCGTCACGTTCATCGTGATCATCGCTCTCGCACTCGGCATCGGCGCGAACTCAGCAATCTTCAGCGTCGTCAACGCAGTGCTGCTGCGCCCCCTGCCTTACGATCAGGCGGACCGCCTCGTGTTTCTCAACGAGAAGAGCCCGGTGCTCGATGAGATGTCGATCTCGTATCCGAACTTCACTGACTGGCGCGCGCAAAATCACACGTTCGAGAAGATCGGCGTCTACAACCGCGGCAGCTACAACCTCACCGGGGCGGGCGAAGCCGAACGCATCGTTACTGCGCAGATGTCGGCGGATATCTTTTCCATTCTGCGCGTGAATGCATTGCATGGCCGCGTGTTTACGAACGAGGAAGACAAGCCCGGCGGCGCACCAGTCGTCGTCTTGAGTTACGGATTGTGGCAGCGTCGCTTCGGTGGACAAACAAGCATTCTCAATCAACCCATAACGCTCAACGGCAAGAGCTACACGGTTATCGGCATCATGCCACAGTCGTACGCGTATCCAAGCCGCGCGGAGATGTACGTGCCGGCGGGCCAACTGTCAGACTCGGCGAGTTGGAAGGAACGCGGCAATCATCCCGGACTGTACGGTGTTGCGCGTCTGAAGCCTGGGGTGACGATCCAACAGGCGGACGCGGACATGAACACGATCGCGGCGAATCTCGAGAAACAGTATCCCGACTCGAATGCCGGCAATCGCGTGAAGCTGCAACCGCTCATCGAAGTTTTCGTAGTCGATGTGCGTCGTGCGCTCTGGGTGATCTTCGGCGCAGTCGGATTCGTGTTGCTCATCGCGTGCGCGAACATCGCGAACCTGTTACTCGCGCGCGCCACCGCTCGCAGGAAAGAGATGGCGATTCGCACCGCGGTCGGTGCAAGTCGCTGGCGCATCGCGCGGCAGTTGCTGACTGAAAGCGTTCTGCTGTCGCTGATTGGCGGTGCGATCGGATTGATGCTGGCGCGCTGGGGAATCGATTTGATTTTGTACGTGAGTCCGGATGCGATTCCACGCTCCCGTGAGATTGGTCTCGATTGGACGGTGCTTGCGTTTACGATTGGTGTTTCGTTTCTCACGGGTATTCTGTTCGGTTTGATTCCCGCTATTCAGGCCGGTGAAGTCAACGTGCATGAGACGTTGAAAGAGAGTGGGCGCGGAGTGAGCGGGCGCCAGTGGCTGCGCAGTTCGCTCGTCGTGGTCGAGGTCGCAACGACGCTCGTGTTGCTAATCGGCGCAGGCTTGTTGATTCGCAGTTTTTACCTGCTGTTGAAAGTCAATCCGGGCTTCTCTCACGAACACTTAACCAGCTTCAGCATTTCGTTGCCCGAAAAGAAATATGCCAACTTCGAAGCGCAGTCCGGTTTCTATAACAACCTGCTGGAGAATATTCGCGCGTTGCCGGGAGTTGAATCCGTTGCGGCCGCGTCGGGTCTACCGCTGGGAAATAACGGTTGGCAGACAGGCTTCGTCATCGATGGCCAGCCGCCGCCGGAGCGCGATCACACACCGCTGATGGAGGCGTGTTTAGTAACTCCTGATTACTTCCGTGCGATGAACATTCCCGTCTTGCGTGGTCGTGTGTTTACCGACCGCGACGATCGATCCCATTTGGCCGGAAGAGATCTCAGCAAGCTAAGCGAGGACCAGCGTTTAGTGGCCGGCCTCAACAAGATCGTCATCGACGAAGAGTTTGCGAAACGATATTGGCCCAACGAAGATCCGATCGGCAAGCGAGTGAAGATCGGCGGTGACGAGAATGACACTCCCCCGGTCGAAGTGATTGGCGTCGTGGGTCGCGTAAAGATGGAGAGTCTTAATCAAAACAGCGATCGCGTGCAGGGGTACTTTGCGTACAATCAAGTGCCGCAGAGTGGGATGACGGTCATCATCAAAGGCGCGTCCGATCCAAATCAGTTGATCTCTTCAGTGCGCAACGTGGTTAAGACGATCGATAAGCACCAACCGATTTACAGCCCGCGCACGATGGACGACATTCGCGCGGAGTCGGTACAGGGCGAGCGCCTGAACCTGACGTTGCTGAGTTTGTTTGCAGGCATCGCGCTCGTCCTCGCAATCGTCGGGATTTATGGCGTGATGTCCTACTCGGTGACGCAACGCACGCACGAGATCGGCATCCGCATGGCTATCGGCGCGCGGCCGCGCGACGTTTTCAAGATGATCCTGGGCCACGGCATGAAGCTCGCGCTGATTGGAGTCGGTGTTGGATTGTTGCTGGCCTTTGCGCTCACACGCTTGATGGCTACGATGCTCTTCGGTGTTCAGCCGACTGACGTGACGACGTTTGTGGGGATCTCGGTGATGCTGATCACGGTGACGCTGCTGGCTTGCTATCTGCCCGGACGCCGCGCGACAAAGGTCGAGCCGACGATCTCTCTGCGTTACGAATAACAGAAATATAGGTCCTATAGGTCCTATAGGACCTATACAACGATGCGAACACTGCGAGGATTATTAAGGCAGCCGGGGTTTGCGGCGGTGGTTGTGATCACCCTCGCGCTCGGTATCGGCGCGAGCACGGCGATCTTCAGCGTCGTTAATGCGGTCCTGCTGCGTCCGCTTCCTTTTCCAAACTCAGATCGACTGCAAGTTGTTTGGGGTAACTACCGCGCGCTCAATATCGAACGCCTGCCCGCGAAAGCTGCCGAGTACGAGGATTACGCTCGCCAAAATCAGGTCTTCGATTCGGTCGCTGCTTACGCGAATCACAGTTTTAATCTCGCGACAAGTTCGGAGCCGGAGCGGATTCGCGGCGCGTACGTTTCGGCAAATCTTTTTTCGATGCTCGAAGCGCAGCCAGCGGCCGGCAGAGTGTTCACTGCCGGCGAGCCGCGCGCAGTTGTTTTGAGCGATAGCTTCCGGCAGCGTCACTTTGCCGGTGATCGCAATGTCATCAACCAAAACATCACGCTCGATAATGAAAGCTATACGGTTGTTGGTGTGATGCCGCCAGGCTTTCAATTTCCGCATCCGAGTTTTACGAGTTTTACGGTGGGAGAGCCGGCGGACGTTTGGCTGCCTCTGACTTACACGCCGGAGCAGGTAACCAAGCGGAGTGGTCCATACTTTCTCAACGTGCTTGCACGTCTCGCGCCAGGTGTTACGTTGAACCAGGCACGTTCGCACATGAACGTGCTCGGACAACGCTTTGAACGCGAGTTGAGCGGTTATCGTGGTCCAAACGGTGAGGACGGCGGCTGGCAAATCACAGTCACTCCGTTGCAGGAGGAGATAGTAGGCGGCAGCCGTCGTGCGTTGCTGGTGCTGCTGTTTTCAGTCGGACTGCTGCTGTTAATCGCGTGTGCGAATGTTGCGAACCTGCTGTTGATGCGTTCGGCTCGACGGCAAAAGGAGCTCGCGATTCGCGCGGCGCTCGGCGCGAGTCGATGGAAGATCGTGAGGCAGTTGCTGGTCGAAGGTATCGTGCTCGCAACGATCGCAGCGGCGTTGGGATTAGTCTTTGTGGACTGGGGTATCACGCTGCTTGTGGCGCTTGGGCCAGGTATCGTGCCGCGAGCTCAGGAAGTGAGTATCGACGCGCGTGTGTTTGGTTTCATGGTCGCAGCGGTTGCGCTCATCAGTATCGGGTTCGGTTTGGTGGGTGCGAGGCCGGTCTCACAAAACGATCTTCACGAGTGGTTGAAAACTACTCGACAGTCGGGCACCGTGCGCTCGCGAAGGTGGACCGATGCGCTCGTGATTGTTGAGGTGTCGCTGGCGGTATTGTTGCTCGTCGGATCGGGATTACTGGTGAAGAGTTTGTTGGAACTGCAACGTACGAATACCGGCATCGTTGCGAATGAGCTGGTGAGTGTCGAGCTCGATCTTTCAGCGCCGGCTTATCAGGATCCTGCGCGGGCTTCCGATTTTTATCGACAACTGCTTGGCCAGGTTGAATCGCTACCTGGAGTTGAGTCTGCAACGTGTGGAACAGTGCAGCCGTTGAGCGGCAACGGCGGCAGCGATCCGTTTGCGATTGAAGGGCGCAAGCTTGACCCGAACAATTTGACGGCGGCCGGATGGCAAGTGGTTGGAGCGAACTATCTAAAGACGCTTGGCATCCCGCTGCTTAAAGGACGCGATCTAACTGCGGAAGACATGCAACCCGGCGCGCCTCCGGTCGCGATCATCAACGAGAAGATGGCCACTCGCTACTGGCCGAACGAAGAGCCAATCGGGCGTCGCATAACGTTGGGTCTGCCGCGTCCCGACAATCCGTGGATCACGATTGTCGGTGTCGCGCAGAATGTGCCGCATCGTGCAGTCGATTCACAACCGGAGCCGGACTGGTACGCGTCGCGAGTTGTTTCACCGCAACGACATCGATACCTGTTTGTGCGCAGTCCGCTGCCGACTTCGTCGGTCGCTGCTGCGATTCGCAGGGAGGTGGCGGCGATCGATCGCAACCAGCCGTTGACGAGCGTGAAGACAATGTCTGAAGTGATTGGAGCAACGACGGCGCCGCGCCGGTTCAATGCGTGGTTGCTCGGCGTGTTTGCGATTGTGGCTCTGGTGTTGGCGGCTTTGGGTATCTACAGCGTGATTTCGTATTCGATTGCTTTGCGAACTCAGGAGATTGGAATTCGAATGGCGCTGGGCGCGCGCAGGCCGGCGATACTGTTGATGGTGCTTCGCAAGGGCATGCTGCTCACGCTGATCGGAACGGTGCTCGGCATTGCGGGAGCGTTTGTGCTGACGCGCTGGATGGCGAGCATGTTATTTGGTGTCTCAGCTTCGGATCCCGCGACTTACGTGATTGTCGTCGTTGTGGCGCTCGGTGCGGCGTTGCTTGCGTGTTCGATCCCCGCACATCGCGCTACAAGCGTGGATCCGCTGGTTGCGTTGCGGTATGAATAGACCCTATAAGAGTTTATGCCTCGCATTTTAATTGCCGATGATCAGGCCGATGTTCTGGCCGCGCTAAGTTTGTTGCTGAAGGGCGAGCGTTTTCAGATCGAGAGTGCGTCCTCGCCTGAAGGTGTGCTGCGCTCGATTGACCTTCACGAATTCGACGTCGTGCTGATCGATCTCAACTACGCTCGCGACACTACTTCAGGCAGCGAAGGTTTGGACTTGCTCTCGCGTATTCGCGCCGTCGATCCGACGTTGCCGGTGGTTGTGATGACTGCGTGGGGCAGCGTCGATCTCGCGGTTGAAGCCATGCGGCGCGGTGCGCGCGACTTCATCCAAAAACCGTGGGACAACGCGCGTCTTCTCGCCGTGCTGCGAACGCAGATTGAACTCGGCGAAGCGTTGCGACGCGGCAAGCGTCTCGAAGCTGAAAACATCGCTCTGCGCGACAGCGTTTCTGACTCGCCGAGCGAGTTGCCGCAAATCGTTTCTGAGTCGCCGGCGATGCGTTCGGTCCTGAATCTCGTCGAGCGCATCGGTCCGGCTGACGCGAACGTGCTCATCACGGGCGAGAACGGCACGGGCAAAGAAGTGATCACGCGCGTGCTCCACTCAATCTCATCACGGCGCTCGAAACCTCTGATCTCGCTGAACGCGGGCGCGCTCGCCGAAGGTGTTTTCGAAAGCGAACTGTTTGGGCACGTGCGCGGCGCCTTCACTGATGCGAAGAGCGATCGCGTCGGCCGGTTTGAGCTCGCCGATGGCGGTACGTTGTTTCTCGACGAGATCGGCAACGTTCCGCTCAACCTTCAGGCAAAGCTGTTGCGTGTTTTGGAGACCGGTGAGTTTGAACGTGTCGGATCGTCGAAGACGCAGAAGGTGAACGTGCGTTTACTGTCGGCGACCAACGCGGATTTGCACGCGGAAGTCGCTCAGGGTCGTTTCCGTCAGGATTTACTCTTCCGCCTGAACACCGTCGAGATTCGTTTGCCGCCGTTGCGCGATCGCATCGAAGACATTCCGATCCTTGCCGAACATTTTTTGAAGTTGCATCGCGAGCGCTATCGCCGCCCGATCATGGGCTTCACGCCCGAAGCGTTGGACGCCCTGCGACAGCATCTCTGGCCCGGCAACGTGCGCGAGTTGGACCACGTGATCGAGCGCGCGGTCCTGATGAGCACCGGCAGCATCGTGACCGCCTTCGACCTCGCGCTCGAGAAGACTCCGGACGCCCGCGTGTCCGCCCGACTCGAGGAGATGAGCCTCGAAGACGCCGAACGTTTGTTGATCAAAAAAGCCCTCGCGCGCTTCGAAGGCAACGCGAATCGCGCCGCAGAAGCCCTCGGTCTGAGTCGCAGCGCCCTCTACCGCAGATTGCAAAAATACGGTCTGGGATCTTAGCCACAAAAGACACCAAAACCACAAAAGGGTCTTTTAATTCAAAGATCTATTTTGTGATTTTGTGCCTTTTTGTGGCTATATTACCGTTGTGAGTTTGCCCGTTAAGCCGCCAAAACAGTTCTCCGCTCTCGATCCGGAACTGAGACACGGCCATCGTCTGAAATTCGAAAGACGAATCACTCTGCTCGCGCTCTTCGCGGGTTTCCCGGCAGTTGCTTTATGCGCGCTGCTGCTTTGGTACGACGGCTATTCTGCGCAGGTGCAGTGGACCATCGACCTGCTGCTCACTTTGCTGTGGCTGGGTATCGCATTCAATCTGAAGACGCGCATCGTCCGCCCACTCCAAACACTCTCAAACATCCTCGCTGCGATTCGTGAAGGCGACTATTCCATTCGCGGGCGCCGCGCGCTTTCGGGCGACGCGCTCGGTGAGGTGATGCTCGAGGTCAACGATCTGGGCCAGACATTGCGCGAACAACGTCTCGGTGCGATGGAGGCGACGGCGTTGTTGCGCACTGTGATAGCTGAGATTGACGTCGCCGTTTTTGCCTTCGATCACGAGGAGCATCTGCAACTCGTCAATCGCGCAGGTGAACGACTGTTGGCCCAACCATCCGCGCGCTTGCTGGGTCGCACTGCCGACGAGCTCGGGCTCTCCGCTTGCCTGAAGTCATCCGCGGGTGGCCCGCAAACGATGCAGATGGTCTTTCCGGGTAAGGTGGGACGTTGGGACATTCGTCGCAGCACGTTTCGCGAAGGTGGCCAACAGCATCAGTTGCTCGTGTTGACGGACTTGAGTCAGGCGCTGCGTGAAGAAGAGCGCACTGCGTGGCAAAGACTGTTGCGGGTGTTGGGTCATGAGCTCAACAACTCGCTCGCGCCGATAAAATCGGTTGCCGGAAGTCTCGCGGACTTGATGGGCAGGGAACCGGAACCCCCCGACTGGCGCGACGACATGCAGCGTGGTCTCGCGGTGATCTCTTCGCGCGCTGATTCGCTGGCGCGCTTCGTCGAATCGTATTCAAAGCTCGCGCGACTGCCGCCGCCGCGACTCGAGCCGTTGAAGGTCGGCGCGCTCGTGTCGCGAGTGGCAAATTTGGAGACGCGATTGCCGGTGAACGTTGTCCCAGGGCCGGATCTCGTGGTCCAGGGTGACGACGTGCAGCTCGAACAATTGCTGATCAATCTCGTACGCAACGCGGTTGATGCGTCGATGGAAACTCGTGGCCGCGTGGATGTTGGATGGCAGCAGAAGAATGGTCAGGTGGAGGTCTGGGTGCGTGACGAGGGGCCGGGTCTCGCGAGCACCGCGAATCTTTTTGTGCCGTTTTTTACGACGAAAGCGCAGGGATCGGGTATCGGCTTGGTGCTCTCGCGGCAGATCGCTGAAGCGCACGGTGGGACCTTAACACTTGAGAACCGGCAACAATTGCACGGGTGTGAAGCGCGGCTGCGGTTGCCGTTATGAGAGGTAGCAATTAGACAGGATTTACAAGATTTGCAGGAATTACAAGATTATCCTGTCAATCTTGGAAATCCTGTCTATCCTGTCTAATGTCTGCTCCCGAATCTATAGATCGTCGTCGAGGTGTAAGTCGCACCCTTCTTCAACGTCGTTGTCGGAAACGCCGGATGATTCGGCGAGTCCGGATAGTGTTGAGTCTCGAAACAGAACCCGAACCGGCGTTGATAAATCTTCCCTGACTTACCCGTCAGCGTTCCATCCAAAAAGTTTCCCGTATAAAACTGCACTCCCGGTTCGGTGGTCCATACCTGCATCGTGCGACCCGAAGTTGCTTCGTAAGCTGTGGCAGCGAGCCTGAGCGTGCCGGGGCGACCGTTGATTATCCAGGTGTGGTCGTAACCGTTGCCGAGCTTGAGTTGCTCGTCATCCTGATTGATGCGTTCACCGATGCGGTGCGCAGTCAGAAAGTCGAACGGCGTTCCGGCGACTTTTCTCAACTCACCTGTCGGAATCGAGCCCGCGTCAGTTGGCAGAAAACGATCCGCATTGATCGTTACGAGGTGATTGAGAATGTCGCCGTTGCCTTCGCCGGCGAGGTTGAAATACGAATGATGCGTCAGATTCGTGACTGTGTCTTTGTCCGTCGTCGCTGAATAGTCGATCTTCAATTCATTATTGTTCGTGAGCGTGTAGACGACGCGCACGTTGAGATTGCCGGGATAGCCTTCCTCACCGTCCTTGCTGAGATAAGTCAACACAACTGCTGGTCCATCTTTCGT